>NZ_AEXS01000102.1:0-72944 GCF_000204455.1 Paenibacillus sp. HGF5
AAAGGCCGCTGCGCTTGATGCTGCCGCCGCCGTACACCAGCAAAACATTCCGGCCGTATTTGGCCACTTCACCGCTTAAAGCACTCAGCTTGCCCTTGCCAAAAATCAACTGAGTCGGATTATGAAAGACAAAAGGTCTCATGTCACATTACCTCCATCACATCTGGTTTGCATCTAATTCATTCATGCGTGCTTTTTCATTCTATACCATTCCCATTATGCAAAACAAACAGCCGTCCTTCTTTCGGAATGATCGGCTGTTTGAATGATGATCCTGGTTATCGTTAGCTTCAATACATCATATTTCCATCCAAGAATATTTATCTGCTGTCAGGGACGTATCCCATATGGCTCAGGAAGCGCTGAAATGCCTGCTGCCCTTCCGCCGTCTGTTTGTATACCCCGGCATGCTCCAAAATCGTCGTGAATTTGCTGCCGACCTCCCGGCGTACCAGCTGGGTGGCCCCGGCTTTATCGGATGCGGCTATACCCCGGCCCCGCAGCTCCTCGATCCAGTCGCCGTGGACGGCGAGCGGATGGTCAGCAGCCTGGCTGTCCGCATACAGTGCCTCGTTCCCCGCCAGAATCTCGGCGATCTGATCCAGCTCTTCCTTGAGCCTACCCGGCAGGATCGCCAGCCCCATCACTTCGATCAAGCCGATGTTTTCCTTCTTGATGTGGAACATCTCCCGATGAGGATGAAAGATCCCTTCCGGATGCTGCTCGTTGGTGCGATTGTTCCGCAGAACCAGATCCATCTCATAGATGCCCTCATCATTACGGCGGGCAATCGGAGTCACCGTATTATGGCGGACCCGTTCGCCGTCCGCTTCGCTAAAGGCCTCAATGTCTGCCGAAGGGTCGCTGTAGGTTTTCCAGCCCTCGTAAATGCCGTTCGCGCATTCAAGCAGCGAATCCCGATCGCTTGAGGATAGCCGGATCACCGACATCGGCCATTTCACGATGGCAACGGATACCCCCGGATAATCCCCGTGCGTAAACCCGGCCACCTTCGGTGCTTTCTGGATCGGGAAGGTATGCCGTCCCCCCTGGAAATGATCATGTGTGAGAATGGAGCCCCCGACAATCGGAAGATCCGCGTTCGATCCGAGAAAATAATGCGGGTAAGCATCAACAAAACTCAAGAGGCGGGCAAGCGTCGCCTTGGTCAGCTTCATCGGCACGTGATCGTGGTGGAATACGATGCAGTGCTCGTTATAGTAAACATACGGCGAGTATTGGAAGAACCATGGCTCACCGTTCAACTCCAGCGGGATAATGCGCAGGTTTTGCCGCGCCGGGTGATTGACCCTGCCTGCATAACCCACGTTCTCCCGGCATAGCTGGCATTTCGGATAAATCGGCGGAGGCAGCAGTTTGGCCATGGCGATTTCCTTCGGACTCTTCTCCGGCTTGGATAGATTGATGGTAATTTCAATATCGCCATACGCGCTGGCATGCCGCCAGTATTCGTTTTTGGCTACGCGATCCATCCGAATATAGTTGGAGTCGATGCACAGGTTGTAAAATTGCCGGGTAGCCTCGATGATCCCCTGCTCCTGCTCTACCGTCCGGAACCGAGCGGTTACTTCCGAAGGTCTTGCCATGAGGCGGCCCATGATTTTGGCGTCCAGCAAATCCCGGTACGTATCGGTATTCTCCGGGATCATGCCATGCGCCGCACCGTAATCGATCAGGATGTCGAGCATAGCCTGGGGCCCATCCGGCATCAGGTCGTTCACTTCGTCGCCGTAAGGCTCGCTGAACCCGAAATCCTCCAGCAGCAGGTTGCGGCTGTAATCCGCATCCGCTGCCTGGATCAGGCCTTTATGAAGCGCGAATCGCACCAGCATTTCAATGGCATGCAGAACCTGCTTGGATTCGGGAGTACTTGATGTTGCAGCATTCATGTTCATCGTCCCCCTTGGATTAATTGTCGCCGTAACCGTCCGGACGGCTGCTGTGCCACTTCCATGCGCTCTCGATAATCTCCTCCAGCGTCGTTCTGGACGGCGTCCATCCGAGAACCGTGCGCGCTTTGTCCGAAGACGCCACCAATACCGCAGGGTCACCCGCACGGCGGGCTTCCATGACAACCGGAATGTCGGCACCCGTCACCCGCTTCGATGTCTCGATCACTTCCTTGACCGAGAACCCGAGTCCGTTGCCGAGATTGAACACATTGCTGGACTCGCCGCGACGAAGGTATTCAACCGCGCGCAGATGCGCATTCGCCAGATCGCTGACGTGAATGTAATCGCGGACGCACGTGCCATCGGGAGTTGCGTAATCGTCGCCAAACACCGAAATGCTGGCGCGCTGCTTCAAAGCGGTTTGCAGAACGAGCGGAATCAAGTGGCTCTCCGGCCGGTGATCCTCGCCGATCTTGCCGCTGGCATGCGAGCCGGCCGCGTTGAAGTAACGAAGGGAGACATACTTCACCCCGAGCACGGTATCGAACCAGGACATCATCCGTTCCATCATCAGCTTGGTTTCCCCGTACACGTTCGTCGGCTGGGTCCGGTCCGTTTCCTCGATCGGCACCTTCTCGGGCTCACCGTAGGTCGCGGCCGTTGAAGAGAAGACGATCTTTCGAACGCCCGCCTCATTCATCGCTTCCAGCAGGCACAGCGTGCCGTACACGTTGTTATCGTAATATTTCACCGGATCCTTCATGCTCTCGCCGACCAGAGAATTCGCGGCAAAATGGATAACGGCATCAATATCGTTTTCCGAGAACAGCTGCTTCAGCAGCGCCTTGTCGCGCAGATCGCCGACATACAGTTTTCCGCCCAGCAGCGCTTCGCGATGCCCCGTCTCCAGGCTGTCGATGACAACAACGTCTTCCCCTTGCTCCAGCAGCTCCGCCACGGTATGTGAACCGATATAACCTGCTCCGCCAGTCACTAAAATAGCCATATTATTCGCCCTCCTTTACTTCATGCACGCCTTGACCTACGCCGCATACGTAGAAGTCCGCCTTCAGTCCCGTTCTGGCCTCATACTGCTGTCCCACTTCCGCGATGAAACGTTCCACCGCGTCCTCGTGCACGAGGGATACCGTGCAGCCGCCAAAGCCGGCTCCCGTCATTCTGGAACCGAGCGTACCCGGAATCCGCTGGGCTTCTTCCACCAGAGCATCCAACTCGTCGCCCGTGACTTCGTACAGATAACGCAAAGAGTCATGGGACTGATTCATGTACTGTCCGAAAACTTCCAGATTCCCCTCTTTCAAAGCCTTCACGGAATCAAGCACGCGCTGGTTCTCCTCAACGACATGCTGGGCGCGTCTTCTGACGGTCTCATCCCGGATGCTGTCCCGCAAGGTCGCGAATTGATCCGGATTCAGCTGGGCGAGATACGATAACGCCGGAAGCTCCTTTTGCAAAATTTCCAAAGCGCGGTCGCATTCGCTGCGGCGTTCATTATATTTGGAATCGACGAGTCCGCGCCGTTTGTTGGTATTCGAAATCACGATTTTGTATGCTCCGGTCCGGAAAGGCACCAGCTCATACTCCAGCGTATCGCACATTAACAGAATGGCATGATCCTGCTTGCCGTTGGCTACGGCGAATTGATCCATGATGCCGGAGTTGACGCCGACGAACAGGTTCTCCACCCGCTGCGAAAGCTTGGCGATCTCCACCGTATCCGTCTCCTTGCCCTCCATCTTCAAGAAGGCGTAAGCCGTGACCACTTCGATGGACGCCGAGGACGAGAGGCCTGCCCCGTTCGGGATATCCCCGTGGTACAGCAGGTCATAGCCGCTGCTGAGCCCGCAGCCGATTTTATTCAGCTCGGTAATGACGCCGACCGGGTAATCCGTCCATTGATCGATTTTGTAGCCATAATCCTCGTCCAGACTGATCGTTAATTCATAGGGGATATTGGTGGATGAAAAGCTCACCTTGTTATCGTCACGAGGCCGGATAATCAAGGTTGTGCCAAACTCCAGTGCTGCCGGAAGCACATAGCCCCCGTTGTAATCCAAATGCTCTCCGATCAGGTTCACGCGCCCCGGCGCATTAAATATGCGAACCTTATGCTGGCTCTCACCGTGCTTGTCCATAAATCTTTCCATAAGCTGTTGCGTCGTCACTGCCTATCACTCCATCCTGTACATATGGTAGTTTTACTGTCTTCAGTATAATGGAAATCTCGTTTACCGATAATGAAATCTTGTGTGTTACATATGGATTTATGTGACTTATGGAGGTACAATAAATTCATGATCACGAAATCCCTGTAGTTCCTCTTTTTCCCAAACTCATTGTAAAGGAAAATGAATGATGAAACCAACCTATTCTGTTGCTTCCAACCCAGCACAGCAAGGCGGCGGCTGGCTCCACGTGCGATTCGCCGGCGAGAGCCAGACCCTTCCGGAGCATGCGTTGGGGCCGAAAATATTCGATCATTACCTCTTGCACATCATCGAATCGGGCCATGGCGTATTTCGGACCGAAACCGACAGATACCAGCTCGGGCCCGGCGATTGCTTCCTGATCCATCCCGGCCAGATTGTCAGCTATGTATCCGATGCGAGCCAGCCGTGGCGTTACCGCTGGGTCGCCTTTGACGGAGAACACGCCGATGAAGAGATATCCCGTTTGGGGCTCACGCCCGAAAAGCCTGTCCTCCACCTCGTGGAGAACAACCCCATTCCCGGCTATGTATCCCTCATCCAGGGCCATTTTCAATCCAGGGAAGAAAGCTCTCACATGGCCGCCATCGGTTACCTGCATTTAATCTGGGCCGAGATCATGAATCAGAGCGATCGGCCGTCCCGATTGACGCTGTCAGAACCCCAGGTTCAGCGCACGGTGAAGCAGATGATCAATTACATGGCTTCCCAATACGCCCATCCCGTCTCGATCGAACAGATGTGTACGAGCCTGGGTTACAACCGCGCATACCTGTCACGGATCTTCAAGCAGGAAACGGGTATGACTCCGATCACGTATCTGCTTAAATTAAGAATCGACCAATCCAAACGGCTGCTGCGCGAACGTCCCGATTTGTCCATCGAGCAGGTTTCCGCATCGGTCGGACTGACCGATCCGCTCTATTTCTCGCGCCAATTCAAGCGGCTCGTCGGCCGATCCCCGTCGCGGTACCGCAAGGACATCATCTCTTCATCCGCGCTTACTTAAAGAGTGCGCCCAAGCCATCCCTTAGCAAAAAAAGGAGCGCCCTTCAGGTCGGTTATCATCCTAAAGGCGCTCCCTTTTTTTGTATCTATTTCAATGCCACCATGTTTCGTCAGTATCTATCCTTCCGAAGGAGATGCATTCTCCGTTTTGAGAATCGCTTCGATCCGATCCAGCTCTTCCTTCGAGAACTCCAGATTGTTCAAAGCTGCCACGTTGTCTTCTATCTGGCTTACTTTGCTTGCTCCGATCAGGGCAGACGTCACCCGGCCGCCGCGCAGAACCCAGGCGAGCGCGAATTGAGCCAGACTCTGGTTCCGGGCTTGGGCGATTTGGTTCAAGGCTCTGATCTTGCGCAGCACCTCAGGCGTGATATTGCTTTCGTTCAGGAACACGGATGCGCTTGCGGCACGGGAATCGACAGGCACGCCGTTCAAATATTTGTTCGTCAAAAGCCCTTGGGCAAGCGGCGTGAAGGCGATGCTTCCGACCCCGTTCTCTTCCAGGACGTCAAGCAAACCGTTCTCCACCCAGCGGTCCAGCATGGAGTAGCTCGGTTGATGGATGAGCAGCGGGGTACCCAGGCTTTTCAGGATCGATATCGCTTCCCGGGTCTTCTCCGGCGAATAGTTGGAGACTCCGACATACAGCGCCTTGCCTGAACGAACGAGATGATCCAGCGCTGCCATGGTTTCCTCGAGCGGCGTTTCCGGATCCATCCGATGATGATAGAAAATATCCACATAGTCCAGGCCCATTCGCTTCAAGCTCTGGTCGAGGCTTGATACCAGATATTTACGCGATCCGAAATCGCCGTAAGGACCGGGCCACATATAATAGCCGGCTTTGGACGAAACGACGATTTCGTCACGATATGCCTTAAGGTCTCTGGAAAGCACTTTACCGAAAGTCTCCTCGGCAGAGCCTGCAGGAGGTCCGTAATTGTTCGCCAGATCGAAGTGGGTGATGCCCAGATCGAAGGAGCGCGTAATCATGTTCCGCCCGTTCTCGTACGTGTCGACGCCACCGAAATTATGCCATAATCCAAGGGAGATCGCGGGAAGTTTCAGCCCGGACCGCCCCACGCGGTTATACTTCATTCCTTCATAGCGGTCTTCGCTAGCCACATAGGTCACTTGCAATCCCTGCCTCTCTGAGTGAATAGGTCCATTGCTAAATTCCATCTTATCGCGTTTGGTCTTCCTTTGACAAGAAAACGATTACAGGGGCAGGTGCCGCAATACGCCGCCTTTTGTCCCCTCACGTGCTGATCAGTTTATCCACCTGCGTCATGACTTGACCGATCCGATCCGCAATCAGGAGGCCTGCCCGGTGATCGTATGGGGTTGGATCTGCATTCAGCAATGCTACCTTGCTTCCATGAAAATAGGATATCAAACTCGCAGCGGGGTGTACCGTCAGGGAAGTCCCGCCAATAATCAACAAATCGGCCGTCGATATCTCCTGGATCGAGCGCATGATGACGTTCTGGTCCAATTCCTCTTCATACAGCACGACGTCCGGCCGAACCAGCCCCCCGCAATCCTTGCAGCGCGGGACGATTTCCTTAATGTCCAGAATATCCTGAAGGCTGTAGAATCGGGAGCAATCCATGCAATAATTGCGGTGCACGGAACCGTGAAGCTCCAGCACCTCGGAACATCCCGCCGACTGATGCAGACCATCGATATTCTGCGTGATGACCGCCTTTAGCTTCCCATCATGCTCGAGTCTCGACAATAGGCGGTGACAGCCGTTCGGCTGCGCAAACGGGTGCAGCATCTTGCTCCGGTAAAAGTCGTAAAACACTTCCGGATGCTGCATAAAAAAAGTATGGCTGAGCATGACCTCCGGCGGATACGGAGACTGGTGCTCGCTCTGGTACAGTCCGGCTGCCGAACGGAAGTCCGGAATTCCGCTCTCGGTGGAGGTACCGGCTCCCCCGAAAAAAACAATGTAGTCGCTCGCTTCGATCCATGTTGCCAACTGCTCGATTTTTTCCCTGTTCTCCACTCTTATACACCTCCGTACAGCCCTTAAAATAACACGTCTACCTGTGCACGTCTAATTCATTATAATCGGATATGACAACATCGGCATCTGTCAGATGCGCCGGCTCCCCTTCCTCCGTCATTAAACCTACGGCCAGCGCAGCGCCTGCTTGCTTTGCCATCTGCATATCCGCGTTGCTGTCGCCGATGACGACCGCTTCCTCCGGTTTGATCCCGAGCCGGCGGCAGGCCGCCTCGGTCATTTCGGGGTGCGGCTTGCCATTTCGAACCTGATCTCTTCCCATGATAACCGTAAAATACGAGCGAAGCCCCATCCATTCCAACTGCTCCATGGCACCTGAGGTTTGATCCGAAGTCACCACTGCCATCTTCACGGAGGCCATGCTGCATTTTTTCAGGAAATGTTCCAGTCCGGGCATCGGGAATGCCGGCTTTCGCTGGCGGACTTCGTACATGGCATTTTTCGTAATCTGATGGACCTGCACAATCGCCTCGTTCCATGGCATCCCGGCTGCGTACAATTGCCATGCCAGAAGCCCGTTCGTCTCCTCCACGGTACCCATGGCGAGCGGACCCCGCAGATCATACCCCGATACGCGTCCGCCGGCATCGTGCTTGGTCCCCAGCACCTGCTCTTTCGGCAGTGTAAAGCCGGATCCCATCAGCTCCAGCCGTTCCTCCATGAACTCGAGCACATAATCGGCCCATCCTCCCCACAGCGCCATGAAATGAAGCAGCGTACCGTCTTTATCAAACAAGATCCCTTGGCAGGGAACGGTTCGTCCTTTCAGTTGAACAAACGGCAACGGTTCAAAACCTCCCTATCCTATTCTTGATCATACTCTTATTAAACCATGAAATAAACTCTGATTTAAGCGTTATTAGCGCATGGGATCAAGAAATCGCTCCGACTTGAAAATTTACCAATCTTTAGTCGAATGTTTTGATTCATGACAAATGGACCGTGGTAAGTAACATATACGCATAGCAAATACGACGGTAAAGGAGTGATTTGTTCATGGCAACCAACAGCAACCGAAAGATGACCCGCGAAGAAGCCGGACGTCTTGGCGGCGAAGCCACCGCCAAAAAACACAGCCGCGAATTCTACCAGGAAATCGGCAAAAAAGGCGGCAAAGCGACGTCCAAAAACCATAGCCGCGAGTTTTACCAGGAAATCGGTCAAAAGGGCGGCGAAGCGACCTCGCGGAATCATAATCGCGAATTCTATCAGGAAATTGGCCGCAAAGGCGGCAAGAAATAGCATACCCAATCCGTAGGAAGCCTGTTCCCGACCAAGGGGGACAGGCTTTTTCTTGGCCGCCACGACAGCCTTCCTTCCATCGCTTCCTATTAATATCATGTAGAAAAACCTGCCTTTTTGTGATAGACTCATTTAAAACCTATTCGCTGTTTACAGGTACCCGGCTGCTTTGCCGGAAGACCGCGCTAAAGCGTAACAATTTTATAATAGATCTGGGGGGAAATCGACATCATGACAACCAAAAAAATGCGTTCAGACATGATCAAGAAAGGCTTTGACCGCGCGCCGCACCGCAGCTTGCTGCGTGCAGCAGGCGTTAAGGAAGAGGATTTCGGCAAACCGTTCATCGCCGTGTGCAACTCTTACATCGATATCGTTCCGGGTCACGTGCATCTTCAGGAATTCGGCAAGATCGTGAAGGATGCGATCCGTGAAGCCGGCGGCGTTCCGTTCGAGTTCAACACCATTGGCGTGGATGACGGAATTGCCATGGGACATATCGGCATGCGCTACTCGCTGCCAAGCCGCGAGATCATTGCGGATTCCCTGGAAACCGTTGTATCCGCCCACTGGTTCGACGGCATGGTGTGTATCCCGAACTGCGACAAAATTACGCCAGGCATGCTGATGGGCGCCCTGCGCGTTAACATCCCGACGGTGTTTGTCAGCGGCGGACCGATGAAGGCCGGCGTGGACAGCAAAGGCCGCAAATTGTCCCTGACTTCCGTATTCGAAGGCGTCGGCGCTCACCAGGTCGGCAAAATCAATGACGATGAGCTCCTGGAATTGGAACAATACGGATGTCCAACCTGCGGATCCTGCTCCGGCATGTTCACCGCCAACTCCATGAACTGCCTCGCCGAAGCGCTGGGTCTGGCTCTGCCGGGCAACGGCACCATTCTTGCCATCGCCGAAGAGCGCAGAGAATTTGTTAAACAATCGGCCAAACAATTGATGGAGCTTGTCAAAATGGACCTGAAGCCGCGTGACATCGTAACCGTGGAAGCGATCGACAACGCGTTTGCGCTCGATATGGCGATGGGCGGCTCCACCAACACGGTGCTTCATACATTGGCGCTTGCCCATGAAGCCGGCCTTGATTACCCGCTGGAGCGGATCAACGAAGTCGCTGACCGCGTTCCTCACATCTCCAAGCTGGCTCCGGCTTCGGATTACTTCATCGAGGATGTGCATTTGGCAGGCGGTGTGAGCGCGGTTCTGCACGAGCTCCTGAAGAAGCCGGGTGCATTGCACGGAGATTGCATTACCGTAACCGGCAAAACGCTGGCCGAGAACGTAGAGGGCTGCGAAATCCAGGATGAGAACGTCATCCATCCGATCGATTCCCCGTATTCCGAGCGCGGCGGACTCGCGGTACTGTACGGTAATCTGGCTCCTGAAGGTTCCATCATCAAAGTCGGTGCGGTCGATCCGTCGGTTGGCGGATACCATAAAGGACCTGCTATCTGCTTTGACTCCCAGGACGAGGCGCTTAGCGGCATTGCCAACGGCAAGGTCAAGGAAGGCCATGTGGTTGTCATTCGATATGAAGGGCCGAAGGGCGGACCGGGCATGCCGGAAATGCTGGCGCCGACCTCGCAGATTGCAGGCATGGGTCTTGGAGCCAAAGTCGGTCTGATCACGGACGGACGCTTCTCCGGCGCTTCCCGCGGCATCAGCATCGGACACATCTCGCCGGAAGCGGCTGAAGGCGGACCTATCGCTTTCGTTGAAGACGGAGATATCATCGAGCTGGACCTGAATAAACGGACGATTCAATTGCTGGACGTTTCCGAAGAGGAAATGGCTGTACGCCGCAGCAAATGGGTTGAGTTCGAACCTAAAGTGAAAACCGGTTACCTTGCCCGCTACTCGAAGCTTGTGACCAACGCCAGCTCTGGCGGCGTATTGAAAATCTAATCCTAAATAAAGCAAAGGGGTTATCCCGCGCAGGCATTAGCAAAAGCCTGCGGGGATAACCCCTTTTTTAATAACCAAAACCATCTAAGAGATAATCCATGCATAATGGCGGAAAGCATCGTTTCGATAAACTACATGCCTTGCGAGACACTGGCAACCGCCAGATCACCCGCGTGCTCCTGTTGAACTTCCTGCTGTTCCTCCGATGGAGGCAAAACCTGCGTTTTCTTTTCCGCATAGCGTCCGATCAGAACATCCACCGGCATGATGAGCATTCTCGGCTCCATCATCTGGGTGCCCTCCTTCAGGCGGGCCTGACCTTTCGGGTGAATGACGCTGAGCAGCAGTTTCAGATACAATCTGGACGAACTTGCGAACAGCCCCCGAGGCAAATCCATCACATGGAATCCAAATTGCTCGGGGCCCCGCGAAATCATGGTTACGGCATACAAACCTTTGATATCCTTAAACTCGGGCCGGTCCAGCACCATGTTCGCCAGAGAAGGCAAATCCTTCTGCACGGCACGAATCATTTTGATGGCAAGCTGCACTTCCGAGCGGGAGCGGCTGCCGATCTCGAACAATTTTTTGTTGTCAAAGTGGAGCTCGAGCACCTGGTCACCCTTCTCAAGTCGGCTGCCGTCTTCCATCACGACCGTTTTGCCGGTGAAGGCACGCTTTCGGAAATGCAGCATCGGATCCTCCGGATTAACCGTTTCGAGCGCGAACACCGCATGAAATGCTTTTTCCCACAAGAGCCACAACGAGACGATCAACCGCTTGAGAGGAGACAGCTTCTTCGCTTTCGCTTTCGCTTTGCTTTCCTTAGCCATCATGTCGTCGATTCGGATGCTTCTCATTCCCTTCTGCTCTGCGACTTTCAGTACGCGTTCCAAGGCAATCAGCATTTGCTCCGGCGCATCGGGGTTCGCTCCCATCGTCGTACCGCAGTCATGGAGGAGCATAACCTCGCCGCCGTTCAGCTTGGCCAGCATACGCTGAGTCAGCTTGTCAGCGCCGATCTTGCTTCGCCAATCATTAAACATCGAGGACCATAAGATGATGCGGCAGCCGGTATTCTTGGCAAAATCGAATAAATTCACGATTCCCCAAGGCGGTCTGTAATATCGCGAGCGCTCGCCGGTTATGGCGTAGATGATATCGTCCGTGCGCTTGACTTGCTTGCGGACGGTCACGGGTCGCATTAACCAATTGCTCTTGTGAACATAGTTGTGAATCCCGATCAGATGACCCTCGCTATGAATGCGTTTGACGACTTCCGGATGCTTCTCGGCATGGGAACCGACCAGAAAAAAAGTCGCTTTCATATTATACCGCTTCAATAGATCCAGCAGTCTTGGCGTATAGAACGGATCAGGACCATCATCAAAGGTTAAGGCGAAGTCTTCCAAGCCTGTTCCCCTGCGAAATACTCGAAAACCGAATATCCGGGTCAGGATGCCGGGAATGAATGCATAAAAAGATGAAAGGTAAAACAACCATAGCAGTAACGTTTGCATGCTAACTCCCCGCTTTTTATTTCTTTTTCTAATGAAGACACTATTATTATTTTATCATAGCACTTAAAGAAATAGGCTTTTTTTTCGCAAATCGTGTACAATGATATCTATCAATAAAGTATAAAGGAGCCGATATCCCACTATGCTTCCCTTGTATAAAAAATATTGGAGAACAGCCTTCGATATAGGTTTAATCGTGCTTACGGTTTACTTGATCATGCTCATATTCAGTAAGCTTTACCAGATTGCGGCTCCGGTGTTTTTATCTTTCCTCGTTTTCCTGATTATTGAGCCTTTCTCCAAATTCCTGCACCGCAGGGGGCTTCCGAAGCCTTTCGCCGCCGCGATATCCGTTCTGCTCTTCCTGCTCGTCATCCTTGGCATCCTGTTTGGAGCCGGAGCGCTCATCGTATCGCAATTCATGAATCTGCAGGATAATTTGCCGGCTTACACCCAAACGATCCAGAAACATTTCTCGGAAACCCTGATGTTCCTGCAGACGAAGCTCGACGCGCTGCCGCCGGATCTGACGGACCGCCTGAACGGTTACTTCCAAGACATTACCACCTTTGCCCAGGGCGCTGCAGAGTCGTTCTTCCGTTACATCGTTGGATTTATGGGGTCGTTCTCCTCGTTCATCGCGAATTTCGGGGTTGCGATTATCCTCGCCTTCTTCCTGAGCACGGAAATCGGCAGCTGGCGGAGAATCGCCAAGGACAAGACGCCGAAGACGCTCAAGACGGCTTTCGTTTTCCTGAAGGACAATGTATTCAAGGCAATCGGCTCTTATATTAAAGCCCAGATGAAGCTGGTCAGCATCACCTTTGTCATTGTATACATAGGACTCTTGATATTAGGTACGGGCAATTCCCTGTCCGTTGCGCTTATCTGCGCCGTATTCGATGTATTGCCGCTGCTCGGGGTTCCCGTTATTCTTATTCCGTGGATCACCTATTTGTTCATTGTAGGCAACACCGGGCTTGCGATCGGCTTGATCGTTCTGCTTGCCGTGGTGGTCATTTCCAGACAGCTGCTCGAGCCTAAAATTACGGGAAACTCGATCGGCGTATCCTCCGCCTTTCTGATGCTGTCCTTTATGATGATCTCCCTGTCGATATTTGGGGTTGCCGGTTTGATTCTGGCTCCCATCCTGCTGATTCTCATCAAAGAATTGCTTGCGCAGGGATATCTGAAGCAGTGGATTCATCTGCCGAGCGAAGAATTCGATGTGTCCCCTTGGGATATGTCCCGCTCTTACGCGGAGCCGGAGCCCGCTTCAACCGAGGCCAAGAAATCGGAGACCTGACCGAATATTTCGGTTGCCTGATTGCTGCTGTTCGTGCTCCGATTCTCCACCAATACTGCCACCGCATAACGTGGCTTCTCCACCGGGCCGTACCCGACAAACCACTGGTTGTTTCGGGCGCGGCCCTTTACTTTGACCTGAGCGGTTCCCGATTTGCCTGCAAGGGTCCATTTCCGATGACTCAAAGAGCTTCCTGTTCCCTCTTGAACGACATCCTCCATCCATTCGAGCAGGATCGAAGAGGTTTCCCGGGAAATACCGTTTCCTGATGGGCGTTCGTACAGCGGTTTCGTTTCCTGAAGCAATTGGCCGTTCGCGTACCGAATCTGCTTCACAATACGCGGCTTGGTCTTCACCCCGCCATGAAGCAGCGTCACCATCGCATTAGCGGCTTGGAGCGGGGATACGGCAGCGTCCCGTTGGCCTATGCCTGTCTGCACTCTCACGCCTGCATCGGAGGCATCTGCGGAGCCGGAAAAGACCGTCCCCTTCTCTTCATGATCCAACGGTGCAAATGAGCGAATCCCTAAAAACTGCTGTGATTGCCAGCCTACGCTTTGCCCAAAGCCCAGCGCGGATGCCGCTGAGGTTATTTGCTGTGGGGTTAATCTTTCCGCAAGCGTGGCAAATACGACGTTGCAGGATTCCGCAAAGCCCTCGCGCAGATCAATCGTTCCATGCCCGCCCTTTTTCCAGCAGGACAATCCGAACTTGCCGAATTCCCCATCGCAATGAAAATGTTCGTTTGGCGAGCTGAGACCATTCTCCAAAATGGCCGCTGCCGTTACAAGCTTGAACACGGAGCCTGGCGTGGCCGCTTTCAATCCGCGATTCTCCCACTGACCGTCTTTCGGATGTATCTGCTCCGGATTGTAAAACGGTCTGGATACCATCGCCACGATATCGGCATTGCGTGCATCCAGCACGACAACGGCTCCTTCTTTCATGTCCGCTTTATCCGTGATGGCCTCGATCCCCCGCTGAATATCGATATCTATCGTTGTGGATACCCGTAACGGATAGTACCGATTGTCCGGCGCCTTCACCATCGGCTTCATATCCTGAATTACATCATTCGTGCTGTTTACCGGAAAATAGACGATCGTAGGTCCTTCACCCCGGATCAGCGAATCCATCGTCTTCTCCAGGCCGCTGGTTCCCGAAATCTCCGGATAATCCTGAAAGAACAGGCTTTCCTTACGCTGGCCGGATACAAAACCAAGCCACTGCATGCCCGATTGGCGGTTACCGTACCGCTGCTCATAAGGAAGAACCTTGAGTTTGGGGAGCTCAAGCTCGCGAATCTGCTCGATCTGCTCCTTGGACAAGGAACGTGGAATGCGGGAATCCGCTCCATGCCATAGCTGCGGCTCCTTTAGCTTGCCCCAGATTTGCAGCAACTGATTCGTGTCCGTTCCCAGGATGCGGGCCAGCTTGGCAACCTGATGATGGGCGCCCCTCAGCTCCTTCTCGCCGGCCGGAAACAATACGGCGGTCCAGATCAAATTGCCTGTGAGCGGTTTTCCGTTGCGATCCGTAAAATGTCCGCGGCCCGAATCCAGCACGATACCCCGTTCCCGCTGGATAAGCGATGCCTCAACCATTGTATGCCGGCTTCCGGGGACCCGTTGATGCTTCATCACGAGCTGCACCCAGGCAAGGCGCATCGTCAAAATGGCAATCAATACCGTCAAAATCAGCCATCCGTATGTAATTCGCTTATTGCGGATTAGCCTCATGGTTCCGCTCCTCCAATTGAGTCTTTGTTTCCTTATTATTTCCATATGGAACCTGACTCAATCATGTTCGCTTCTCTCTGCACCATCATCCGGTTTCTCCGGCTGCTTCCAGGGCGGATCCCCATATTTGTGCAGATACCGGTTTGTTTGGAATAAGGTCAACGGTACGATGATGAGCAGCAGTATACCAATCACGACAAGCGGATTTAACAAAATATCGTAGCGAAAATCCATGATTTCCATCAACCTGCCTTCCTTATTCCGTCCCGGTAATGGTTCCAATGGTCCGGACTCTTGCGTCTGCGTGCACATGGATCTTGCATTGCGAAAAAATGTTTTGACCTCGGTCCCAGTCGTCCTTGTAACGGTTCCATGTTTCGTACTCCTGCTCTTGGCATTTCTTCCAGAAGCCCAAAAAGTCCGATTTATAATCATTCTGGGCCTTTTGAATGACATCCATTGCGATTTCCTTGATCCGTTCCTCCGCCTTGCGTTTGATCTCCCCGTTTAGTTCGCGAACGATTTCGCTCTCTTCCAGCTCAGCTTCCCCAATATTGCCTCTGACCGAAATTTCAACGTCAAACTCGGGAAGTCCGCGATCGTCCAGATGGACTCGAATGATCCGGTTGAATTCCCTGACTTCATAAACGAGCTGTTTGCCGTGAACGACCAGTTCCAGGGATGCGGTTTTTACCGTTCCCTGCATCATGTTCCGGCCCGTGGTTTCATCGTTGTCCAGGAATCCCATGAACCTGTAGTTCTCGCCGTTAAACACAGCTGCGCCGCTGGTGGATACTCTGTCGTCTTGCGTGATCGATACCCGGGGCAGCGCATAACTCGACTTGGACAACAGGAAATGATGCAGTTCCCCCATATTCGTTGGAGGCGTGATGGATTCGCTTTTGTCCTTATTTTCTTGCGTTGAACGAATGTACTGCACAGGCAAGGTTTCAATCTTTGAATGGATCTCCAGGATCTTGCTCGCCTCTCCCTCAGCGACCATAATATTAGAAGCTCGCCGGTTCTCCGGATCCCGGACAAACAAATCCAGTACATCGCCTACGTGCTCCGTTCCGGCCAGCGCTTCGGAGATAATGATCACTTGATTATGGGCCAGGTAAGGAGAGCGGCTGATCTCATTCGACATCTTCCGCGCGGCTTTGAATACGCTGCTCGCGGTTGAGGACAGATTGATAAAAGGGCTCCCTCCCTCACTCTTTTGGCCGCTGGAGCCTTTCATCTGCGTAGGCACGACAATTTGAAACGTAAGCTTAATTTGTCCTTCCTCTGCCGCGTCAAGAGCCGTGCCGACTACAAATCCCCGCTCCTCGATTTCGATGCGGTCCCAGCAGCCCGCTGTCGGCCATAACAGCAGGAGCGCCAGGAGCATCCGGAGTTTTCTAGCCATCCCCCTTCACCCCCCGAACTTTAGCGATCAAGAGCAGCAGTGCCGGAAGCACCCATGCGGATCCGACCCCCATATAACTGATCCATTCCGCAAATACGTTGAGTTCTCGGAGCGTGCTCGGCAATAAACCGAGGATGAACAGTATCGGTGCCAGAACAAGGATCATCGTAAATCTTCGATGTTTAGGGAATACGGATTCCAGCGCCAATAAAGCCACGTCAAACGCCATCGCATTCGTGCTGAACAATGTCATCAACCAGATGACAAAAAAGAAAAATTCAAACCGTTCGAATATTCCTCCCGGAACTTCAACCTCTTTGGCCAATTCGGCTAACGGATACAGCGTATTGGAAACCACCATCGGTCCAAAAACGCCAATGACAAACACGAAAACAACAAAGTATACGCAGACTGGTATCATCAGCCCGCGTAAGATAGAGCCTGGAAGCTTGCTTTTCCTAGCGACATAGATGTTGTAGAACAGCATGATCTCAAGTCCTAGATAGGAGAATACGGTATCCTTCGAAGAGGCAACGATTCTCCTCCAGTCCGTTTTAAACACAGGCAGCAGAAAGTGCATGTTTAAGCTTCCAAGATTCAAGAGGACGATCAACAGCAAAATCGTGATAACGATAGGAAAAAAAATCAGGTTCAAGCGCACCAAAGCGATGCTTGGGCCGGCAACGGCATAGATTAATACCAGCAAATAAACCAGCCCGATGATTTCCTCCGGTGTGTTATCGAATAAATACAGCCTCGTTATCGTAGAAACGCCGCGCACTTGGTAACTGACAAATAACAGAAAGTAGAGGCTCATTAACAGCGTCAACACATGGGCTGCTTTTCGGCTCAAAATCATCGAGGCCATTGCATGATAGTTTTTACCGGGAAACCTCGAAGCCAATACGCCGATGGCCCAAGCAAATACAAATGCGATCATGCCGCCGAGAATGATCGGCATCCAGCCATCCGAGAACTGGGTCTTCTTAGCAATCGTATGGGGGAGCGTGAGGATTCCGAGTCCAATCATCATATTGCTGACAGAGTAAACAATCTCTTTTCTGCCGATCGTTTGACTGCTTCGTTGGTTAAGGTTCATTACGAATCACCGCTTTTTTGCCCGATGGATATCCTGGGGCTTCATAAATAAAGGTCTAAGCGTAAGCCAAGTCACCGGCACGCGGATAAACATATCCTTCCAATCGTGCTGAACAGAGGGGGCAATGGGACTCAGATAAGGGATTCCGAAGCTGTGCAGCCTCATCAAGTGGATACAGATCATGATAAAGGTCAGCACAATCCCATACAGTCCCAGAAAGCTTGCAGCAATCATGATCGCAAAGCGCAGCATTCGAAAAGAAATGCCTGCGCTGTAAGACGGAATGGCAAAGGAGGATATGGCTGTCAGTGCCACGATGATGACCATAATCGGGCTCACGATCCCCGCCTGAACCGCAGCCTCCCCGATTACAAGTCCTCCGACAATGCCGATTGTCTGACCTATCGGTTTCGGCAGGCGAATTCCCGCTTCGCGCAGCAATTCCAGTGTAACTTCCATCAGTAAGGCTTCGATCACTGCAGGAAAGGGCACCCCTTCCCGTGAAGCAGCAATCGAGAATACGAGCTTAAACGGGATCATGCCGGGATGGAAAGACAGGATGGCAATATACAGCGCGGGAAGAAACAAAGTAATTCCGATGGCCACAAGACGCAGCAAACGTATCAGCGAGCCAATGCTCCATCGTTCGTAATAATCCTCCGGGGAATGTAACAGGGAAATGAAAGTAAACGGAAGCAGAAGCACAAAAGGGGTACCGTCCAGCAAAATCGCTACTTTTCCCTGCAGCAGGGCGGAAGTGACTTTATCCGGTCGCTCGGTATTGAGGATCTGGGGAAACGGCGATAAAAAGCTGTCCTCGATCCATTGCTCCACCGTCCCGGATTCAGGGGCATAGTCGAGATCCAGCGACTTCAGCCGGCGGTTGACTTCTTCGATCAGCTCCGGATTCGTCAATCCTTTAATATAGACGACTGCAAGCGACTGGTTCGATCGCCTGCCGATGGTATGGGGGTCAATCGTCAGGTTGGGCTCGCGAATATGTCTTCGCAGCAGGGAGATGTTGGTGTAGATACTTTCCGTAAATCCTACTCTCGGGCCGCGCACCAGCGCTTCGGTTTGAGGCTCCTCAATGCTCCGTCCCGGCCATTTGCGGGTTTTGATCAGCAGGACCTCATCCGAACCCTCCAGCATAAGAATCGTATCGCCCGAAAGAATGACCGGAATGACTTCATCCCAGCGTCTCGTTCGGTTGGTGATCTGGAGGGATATCATCCGATTCTCGATTTCATGGAGAACATTCCGTACATCCTTCATGGATGACGCGTATTGCTCCGGGTTATGCTGAATCGGCTGGATAATCTGCTCCTTAATCAACAACTGATCGGATAATCCTTCCAGGCTGACAATGGCTGAGGTGTATGAACTGCCCCCAACCTGAAGCACTTTCGTGGTGAGGTCGCTGGGGTCATTGAGCAACAGACTTAATGTTTCCAGGTTTTCCTTTAGGTGCGTTGACAGGAATTCAGGCGTTTGGCCAGGCTGCTTCGTCTTCATGTGACCTCGACTCCTTCAACCATATTCTCCGTTATGATACCCTCTGAAAGCCATTTTTATCCGTAACAGAAAAAAGACTGCTCCTACCCGCTTAACGGATGGAACAGCCTATGAAACAACTTCCTATAATCTAAAACGAGACAAGGTCTCTTTCAGCTCATTCGATACATTCTCAAGCTGTGTTGACAGATTAACCAGCTGACTGCTGACGCTTTGCTGCTCTGTGGAGAGAGAAGCCACCTCTTCCGAAGTTGCGGAGGATTCTTCGGCTACCGCGCTCACATTGCTCATCGCTTCCGAAAGTACATTTTGAGATTCATTCAGCTCATCAATCGAATGCGTGACGGAATCCAAGCGATCGATAAATTCTACCATCTGCTGTTGAACGGATACGAAGATATCGTTCGTTTCCTTAACGGCATCCATCTGACCCTTGAAGAGCGGGTTCGCATCGAGCAGTACCTGCACGGTTTCGTTCATCTCGGCCATGATGCGGTCCGTAATTTGGCTGACCATATCGATGGATTGCCTGGATTGGTCTGCCAACTGGCGGATTTCATCGGCCACGACCATGAAGCCTTTACCAGCTGCTCCGGCACGGGCCGCTTCGATCGTTGCATTCAAGGAGAGGATGTTCGTTTGCTTGGTGATGTTCTGAAGCACATCAAGCACTTTGGCAACCGAAGATGTCGTTTCCTTCAAGCCATCAACCTTATGCATCATCGAGCGTGTCATATCCTCGGTCTGATGGGTCTTATCCAGCAAGTCGCTCAAATGCTTCGTTCCCAGCTCACTGGAGCTTTCTACGTGACGGGCTGATTTGCCCATCTCTTCGTTAGCCGTAACAACGATTTGCATCTGCTTCGAGATGTTATTAGTCAGATCGCTGCCGCGCTCTGCTTCAACCGCCAGACTGCTTGCTCCGTTCGCAATTTCCTCAGTAGCTACGGCAATTTCTTTGGCCGAAATCGCCGTCTTCTTCGAGGCATCGCTTAATTCGGCAGCCGTTCGAAGCACTTCCTGGGCGGTATTGCTCGTTTGCTGCACGAGTCCGGTAATCTGCTCCATCATATCGTTGAAGCTGGCCGAAAGCTGACCGATTTCGTCCTGGCTCTTATGGTCTGTACGAACATTCAAATTCCCTTTAGCGCCTTCCTTCATCAGCAGGTTAAGCTTGCCTATCGGACGGGCAATCATTCTTACCATCCAAATACCGATCAGAATGGCAAAAATAACGTCGATGGCTGCCACGATCAGCGTGATGACCAGTATGCTGGAGGCATCCTTCGTGAGCTCGCTGGTTTGGACAGAGCCTACGAGCTTCCAATCGTTCGTGCTCAGCGTATTATAAACCGCCAGTACATTTCTTCCTTCCTCATCCTTCGTTCTTACGTCATCCGTTTTGGTGTCGGCCGGAAACTCTTTCGCAAACGTCCAAGCGGTTTCCGATCCCACGATGGAGGAATCGCTGGAGGAAACAACGATGCCTTCAGGACTGATCAATTGCAGTTGGCCGTTCTCGCCAAGGTTAATTCCCTTCAGCTGGGCATCCAGCACCGAGGCGTTCAGTTCAAACATGACGACATACGTAGACGTCAGGTCGTTCATGGAACCCAAGGAGCGGGCAATCGTGAAATACGGAGCACCGCTGTTCTGCATCGTTGGCAGCCACATAATCTTCTTGTCGCCTTCCTTCAGTTCGGCATACCAGCTTTGCTCAAGGACGGTTTTGGAGGATTCCGAGGATTGTCCTGCGGATATGATCTTCTCTCCCTTGGAAGGGATCAAATAAATGGCTCTAATGGCCGAGTCCGATGTAATCTGATTGGATAGCTTATCGCGAATGGTCCGCTCCACCGTAAACGCATCGTACTCGCTTAACTTCTTATCCGTGTACTCGGACAACAACTTCTGCAATTCAATGTCATAGAAGATTTGTCTGCCGGCATTTTCGTACTTATCCAGAATGATGTCGATTTTCTCGGAGGTTTGGATAATCGTCTGCTGATTGCCGTTTGCAGCATTCTTCTCAATCGTGTCCTTTGCCTTGTTGTAAGACAAATAACCCAGGACGATCACAAAAAATACAATGGCTGACAAAAAGATCAGGAACAACCGGATGCCGACGGATTTTGCCGGGTTCATCGGCATCCGGCTTATGGCCGTTCCCATGTTAGAAACGAACGACTTGGCAGTATGTATCCCTGATGATGCCGAAGGCGTTTTCTTTTTCTCTTTGTTTCCTCCGGGCTTCTTGTCCTTTTTCGGTTTCTTATCATGCTGCTCAACTTCTGACATTAGCTGTTCACCTACCACAATCATATTATTAATACGCCGGTCCAATCCCCTGAAACGTATTCGTTATTCTTTATTTCGACAATTGGGGGTGTTTTCCTTTGGGTTTTCGCAAAAAAATAATTCTTAAATCCTAATTTTTTTGCAAACAAAAAGAATCCAAGGTCCATCCACAGACCCGGATTCTCAATTGTGTAGTTCCGAAGAACTATATTTTGTTATCCTTTGCGTTTTCGCATCATATCAAAATGACGCACCGGCTGATCCACCTTCATGCGAATGAGCTGAAGGGGATGGCGAGCTGCATCCAGTTCGCTTCCATTCTCATCCTGGATAGGCCCTACCGTCTGCTTAAAGAAGGTCCCTTCCGGCCCGAAAAACTCGATTTCATCCCCAGGCTTAAAGTGGTTCCGCTGCTGGATGACGGCCGTTCCCGAGCGCTCGTCATATTCCATCACCAATCCGGCGAAATCATAAGGGACCGCCTTCTCTTCCGGTTCATAAATATGATCCTCATGGTCCGGCGTATCATAGAAAAACCCGGTATTCAGCGGTCGGTTGGCCGCTTTATTAATTTCCTCGATCCATTCAGGCTTCAATACATATTGCTCAGGGTCGGCCATGTAAGAATCAATCGCCTGTCTGTACACATTGACCACGGTCGCAACGTAATGGATCGATTTCATCCGTCCCTCAATCTTGAAGCTGTCGATTCCGACCTCGATCAGATCCGGAATATGCTCCAGCATGCAGAGATCCTTCGACCCCATCGTAAACTGATTATCTTCCGGCTGGAACAGCGGGATCTGGGTAACGCCCGGTTTGAACGGGGATGGAGCAGGGGCAGGCTGTTCCATCAGCTGCTGCTCTTCCGACACCCATTGACCTTGCTCTTCTCTTCCATCCTCGAACAAATCATATTTCCAACGGCAGGATTGGCAGCATCCGCCCCGGTTCGAATCACGGTCCGTAAAATGGTTGGACAATACGCAGCGACCGGAGAACGAGGAGCACATTGCTCCATGGATAAAGGCTTCGATCTCAATGTCAACATTCTCTTTAATCGCTGCGATTTCCTCCAGGCTTGTCTCCCGTCCCAGTACGACCCGCGGCAATCCTTCGTCCTTCCAGAATTTCACCGCCTGCCAATTGAGCGTGGACTGCTGCGTGCTCAGATGTACTTCAAGTTTAGGCGCAGCGCGCTTGGCAACCTCGATAATCGCCGGATCGGCAGCGATGATCGCTGTTATGCCTGCTTCTTCCAGGCTTCGCAGGTAGGATTCAATGCCTTCGATGTCCTCGTTATGCGCATAAATGTTGGTGGCCACAAACACCTTCGCGCCGTATTTCTTGGCGAATTCCACGCCTTCTTTCATTTCTTCGAAGCTGAAGTTGTCCGCATTCGAACGAAGGCCGTATTTCTGCCCTCCGATATATACCGCATCGGCGCCATAATGCACCGCAAATTTCAGTTTTTCCAAATTACCGGCCGGGGCGAGCAATTCCGGCTTGTCCAGGCGATAGCGTTTGCCTTTGTATTTTGGCTGTGCCATTGCTTCCATGCTGTCCACTCCTTAATAAACTTGTTCCTTGTAGAAAAATCCAAACGACAATTCGCGTTCCGGATCCTGAATCGCGCGGATTCCGTCCATCCACTCTTCCTGAAACGCATAAGCTGAAGCGTCTGCAGCATAGAGATCGATCGCTTTACGATAAGTTCGAATTACAACCTCATTGTAATGGCGCGGCTTCAGCAGCGTCTCCACCTTAAAGCTGTCCACGCCTGCTGCCATCAGCAGATGCAGATCCTCCAGAATGCAGATATCCTCCGAACTCATGATATGGGTGCCATTGATATCCTCATAGATCGGATATTTCTCGTCCTGGCGTTCGGCCTCGATGAGAAACAGGCCTCGCTCTTTGCCCAGGCTGCCGTCATTGACCGGTCTGCCCTGCTGCTGCATGTAACTGTTCACCAGGCGCCGCTTGGAGTGATAGATGTTGGTCATGCCGTGGACCTGGACCTGCGCTTCCAGCTGAAGCTGCGGCTTCATGTCCGTGACTTCGTCCATATTCAATTCACGCGCCAAAATAACCCGGGAGGCGCCTTTGCTTCCCCAGTAATTGGCCGTTGAATAGTTGGTGGCGGTCATTTCCGCATTCCAGTGGAGCTTTAACTGCGGAGCCAAGTCTTTTACGGTAGTTAGCACCGAGGGATCGTTAAACTCCACCGCATCCACTCCGATGTCTCCGAGCGCCTTAACATAAGCAGGAAGCTCCGGCAGCAAATCATTGGTCATTAAGTTGTTCAAGCTTACGTAGACTTTGCTCACTTGCCCGTGAGCAAGCTGCACGACTTGCGCAATTTCGTCCAGGGTCAAACTGCCGGGCAATCTCATGCCGAAGCAGTCTTCGCCGACAAGCAGCGCATCGGCTCCGGCTTCCAGGTAAGCAGCAGCATCGGCCACGGAGCCGGCCGCCGCCAATAATTCAGGTTTGATACTCATGATGATTTCCTCCCTATTAGAGGTTGTTCAACAAGCCTCTTTCATGCCGTAGTGCTGAGGCGTCGCCTGCCTGCCGCAATCGGACTTGCTGAACACGTCATATTATTGTTGTGCCATCTTTTTGCTGGCTTCGATGTTTTTTAAATGCTCTTTGTACGTTTTGGCAAAGAGATGTTCCTGCGTACCGTCCTTCTTCGTCACATAGAACAAATAATCGGATTTCTCCGGGTTCAGGGCTGCCTGAATGGATTCCAGGCTCGGGCTCGAGATAGGCCCCGGCGGAAGTCCCTTTTGACGATAAGTGTTATACGGGCTCTCGACCTCCAGGTCGGCGTAAAGCAGCCGTTCCTTCGGCTTATCTAACAGATATTGAACGGTCGCATCGATTTCAAGCCTCATATCCTCGTCCAGCCGGTTATAAATCACGCCGGCTACCAGGGCGCGCTCCTGGTCCGCAACCACTTCACGCTCCACCAGCGAAGCGATGGTCATGAGCTCATGAAACGTCACGCCTCGCGCCTCCAACTGACTCTCCCAATCCGGAATTTCAGCCAAACGCTTCTCGGTTTCCTTCAGCATGGTCTCTGCGATGCCTTTTGCCGTTAGATCCTTCTTCGGCAGTTCATAGGTCGCCGGGAATAAGTAGCCCTCCAGATGATGCCTCAGATTTGCTTCAGCGGGAATCTCTTCCGTTATGGGCACACTCCAGCCGGATGGCTGATCCACAACCTCCAGGAACTCCTTCTTGTCGATGCCGCTCTCGCGAGCGATGGTTTCCGCCATCTGAAGGATCGTATATCCCTCGGGGATCGTGAAACGGACCATTTCCTCAGGCTTCACTTCACCGTTGTTCATCTTGGATAACAGCTCCTGGAAGGGAGTGCCCGGCGTTGCTTCATAGGTTCCAGCCATGAGACGGCTGCCTTCGCCGCTAAGCTTCAGATAACCTTTAAGTATAAGAGCATTTTTGATCAGTCCCTTTTCCTCAAGCAGATCGGCGATAGAGGATGTGCTCATGCCGGACTCCACGGTGAATTCGACGGGAGTTTCCGAGCTCTGAACGGGTTGTAAACCATTCCATACGTAGAATACGGCCCCGCCTGCAATGAGGATCAGAACCAATGCTGCTATTGCCAGTTTCTTCAATCTACTCATCCCTTCACACCAAAAGGGGCGGACAGCTCCGCCCCTTCCTGAACTTTCATTTGAAAATTAAGCATGTGCTCCTGCAGGAGGGAGCTTAGTCCTCGTCTCCCTCGGGAAACGTCAGCTCATCGTAGAGCTCGGACACATTCTCCCATTCCTCGTCGTCATCAATGGTGGCCAGCTCCAATCCGCCATCCGCATTCTTCACGATCCGGAGAACTTCGTACTCCTCATCGGTGCGGTCCGGCTGAACCAGAATGGCATACCCTTGACCATCCACTTCAAATTCGGCGGCAATATCATAAACCTCGAGATGGCCTTTATCGTCCTCAAGCTCAACACTCTCACCGAATGCTTCCTTAAGGGCTTGGGTCCATACGATATTCTCAACCGAAAAATCAGACATCATTCGTCTCTCCCGTCCAGCTCTTCCACGAGCGTATTGAAGGTTTCTTCAACAATGGCCCATTCTTCATCGTCTTCGATCATAAACAGTTTCAGGTCTTCTCCGTCTTCCTCATAACGGAAGGCGTAAACCTCGTCAGTCTCTTCTTCTGCAGACTCCCTTGGTACGACCATCATATATTTGGCATCCGAGCCATCCACTTCGAATTTCATGATGACTTCGAACTCTTCCTCGTTGCCTTCATCGTCGGGAATATAAATAATTTCCGGTTCTTCTTCCATACCAATATGCTCATTAGCCATTGTAATCACCCTCACCTTTACCTTTTAGAATCCAAGTAGTTTTGCAAAATCAAGCTTGCCGCCATTTTATCTACAACCTGTTTTCGCTTCTTTCGGCTGACATCGGCTTCAAGCAATGTCCTTTCAGCGGATACTGTTGATAGCCGTTCATCCCAAAGGTGAACGGGTAAGGATAGGGACTCTCGCAACGTGTTTGCGAATTCCATGCAGATTTCGCCCCGCGGACCAATCGTGCCGTTCATATTCTTAGGCAGGCCGACCACAATCTCGCCGACCTCGTTGTCTTTGACGAGTGCGGCAATTCTGTCCAGCTCGCCTTCGTCGCGGCGGCGTTCGATAACTTCAACCCCTTGGGCCGTCCATCCGAACACGTCGCTGATGG
This sequence comes from Paenibacillus sp. HGF5, assembly GCF_000204455.1. Lineage (NCBI taxonomy): Bacteria > Bacillati > Bacillota > Bacilli > Caryophanales > Paenibacillaceae > Paenibacillus > Paenibacillus sp. HGF5. The sequence goes on from NZ_AEXS01000102.1 coordinate 25,969, forward strand.
CAACACCGATTCTGCGGTCCCCGTAATCTAATCCCATGATCTTCTTCATCCCTGTGTGCTCCTAACGGTGACTGGCTAAGTAGAACCGGACCAGTTCTTCAATCAATTCATCTCGCTCTTTTTTCCGGATCAAACTTCTGGCATTATTGTGCCGAGGTATATAAGCGGGATCCCCGGACAAAAGATACCCTACGATTTGGTTAATCGGATTGTACTCCTTCTCTACCAGCGAATCGTACACCGAAAGTAGAATGTCCTGGGCGGAAGCCTCCTTTTCATCACCTTTTACATTGAACTTGACTGTCTTATCCATGGAGTCCATGTGTGACACACCTCGCTTCTTCAAAGAACATGTTTACCATGCTTCGTCGAATAAATATTTACCAGCTTGATCTAGTTATATCATAACATAATCCTAAGTCTCTACGGAAATCCAAAGCGAAATATTTAGAGAGTGTTCCAAAAAATTCGGGATTGTGTACAGCAAATGCCGCTTCCCGCTTACGGTCGCCTGCCGTACACAATCTGGACAAATCATGTTTACACGCCCCGGGCTACGAGGTCCTCCGCATGCTGCAGCGCCTGGGCAAGCTTGGAAGCATCCTTGCCCCCGGCTTGGGCCATATCCGGACGGCCTCCGCCGCCCCCGCCGCATACCGATGCGACTTCCTTAACCAGCTTGCCGGCATGATAGCCCTGCTTCACCAGCTCCTGCGGAACCGCTACGACGAAATTCACCTTGTCGCCTGCTTTGGAGCCGAGCACAAGGATGGTCTCGGGCAGCTTGCCCTTCAATTCGTCAGCGATGCCGCGGAGTCCGTCCATGCTGCCGGCCTGTACTTCGGCTGCCAGCAGCGACGTGTTTCCGACCTGCTTCACTTTGTCGGTCAGCTGGCTGGCTTCAATGGCTCCCAGCTTGCCTTGCAGGGACTCGTTCTCCCGGGCAAGATCCTTCACCTGTTGGTTCAGGCCTTCGATCCGCTTCGGCACGTCCGCAAGATTGCTCTTCAGCAAGCCGGCAGCCTGCTTGAGCAGGTCCATTTGGCCCTCCAGATGCTCATAAGCGTAACGTCCCGTTACGGCTTCAATGCGGCGAACGCCGGAGCCGATGCCGCTCTCGCCAAGCAGTTTGAAGATTCCGATCTGGGACGTGTTGTCCACATGGCATCCGCCGCACAGCTCGATGCTGTAATCCCCGACCTGAACGACACGGACGATATCGCCGTATTTCTCGCCGAACAAGGCCATGGCGCCCATCGCCTTCGCTTCATCAATGGCCTTGCGTTCGATAACGACCGGAACGCTCTTCCATACCTGTTCATTCACGCGGCGCTCAATATCGGCCAGTTCCTCCTGCGTAATGCTGCCGAAATGGGAGAAGTCGAAGCGCAGACGCTGCGGTTCGACAAGGGAACCTGCCTGATTGACATGATCGCCAAGCACTTCCTTCAAGGCTTTATGCAAAAGGTGAGTCGCTGTATGATTCTTGACGATGTCATTGCGCATGGCGGTGTCGACCTGCGCCTTGACCGTATCGCCCACTTTGAGCTCGCCGAGCTCGACGGTTACGAAATGCACATGCTGTCCATGCGGAGCCTTGAAGAGGCCTTCCACTCGGGCACGCACGGATCCGCCTTCCAACATCCCCTGATCGCTGACCTGGCCGCCGCTTTCCGCATAGAACGGGGTAACGTCCAGAATGACCTGACAGGTCTCGCCTTCACTGACGCTGTCCGCAAAGCTGTCACCGGACACAATGGCGAGCACTTTCGCCTCGCTGACGGTGTCATTATATCCAACAAATTCACTTTTAACCGTATAATCGGAAAGAACGCCGCCTTGGACCTTCATGCTTTCCGTTTCATGACGGGCTGCGCGCGCACGGTCACGCTGTTCCTTCATCGCGGCATCAAAGCCCTCGCGGTCCACGGTCAATCCGTGTTCGGACGCATAATCCTCCGTTAAATCAAACGGGAAGCCGTACGTATCATACAATTTGAACGCGTCGCTGCCGCTGATGACGGATTTGCCCTGCTTCTTCGCTTCGGCGCTGACGTCAGCCAGGATGTTCAAGCCGTCCGAGAGCGTTTTATGGAACTGTTCTTCTTCCGTCGCAATGACCTTCTCGATAAAGGCGCGCTTCTCAACGACCTCTGGGTAGTAAACTCCCATAATATCGCCTACGGTTCCGGTCAAGGTATACATGAACGGTTTGTCCAGTCCGAGCACCTTTCCGTAACGAACCGCGCGGCGGAGCAAACGACGGATGACATAGCCGCGGCCTTCGTTGGAAGGCAGCACGCCATCGCCTACCGCGAATGCAACCGTACGGATGTGGTCTGCAATGACTTTCAGCGCGATATCGTATTCCGTCTTCTCGTTGTATTTTACGCCGGCAAGCTCTGCCGTCTTCTGAATGATCGGCTGGAACAGGTCGGTATCGAAATTGGAAGCCACGTTTTGCAGAATGGAAGCAAAGCGCTCCAGACCCGCACCCGTATCGATGTTCTTGTTCGGGAGCGGTGTGTAGCTGCCGTCCTTGTTGTGGTTGAACTGGGAGAACACGAGGTTCCATACTTCAAGCCAGCGTTCATTCTCGCCGCCGGGGAACATTTCGGATTCCGGTGCCTCCGTGTCGTATCCTTCGCCGCGGTCATAGAAAATCTCGGTGCAAGGTCCGCATGGTCCTTCGCCGATATCCCAGAAGTTATCCTGCAGCTTGATGATGCGCTCCTTCGGGAGACCGATTTTCTCGTTCCACAGTTTATAGGCCTCCTCATCCTCCGGATACACGGTTACGGACAGCTTCTCCGGATCGAAGCCGATCCACTTTTTGTCCGTCAGGAATTCCCAGGCCCAGGTGATCACTTCTTCTTTAAAATAGTCGCCGATGGAGAAGTTGCCCAGCATTTCGAAGAATGTATGGTGCCGGCGGGTCTTGCCGACATTCTCGATATCGTTGGTACGAATGCATTTCTGCGAGTTGGCAATTCTCGGATTTTCCGGCTTCACGCGCCCGTCGAAGTAAGGCTTGAGCGGAGCCATGCCTGCATTAATCCAGAGCAGGGACGGGTCATTATGCGGTACAAGCGATGCACTTGGCTCAATATTGTGGCCTTTCTCTGCAAAAAACTCTAGCCATTTGGAACGGATCTCACTAGCTTTCATCTCTACACTTCCTTCAGTCGTAATATAGGGATACGATCATTTGTATCCGAACACAAAAAACGCCCCTGAATATAATTCAGGGACGAATGTTCTCGCGGTACCACCCTGGTTATCGTCCATTCATCCTCCAGCATGTTTTCCTTGGATGACGAATACGACGATCGCCTCGTAACAGCTTGATAACGGGAGCCGCCCGGTGAATTTGAATCACACTCGAAAATTAGCATTCGGCTAGGGACGCTTCCAGGTTCTCGCAGCCAGCCGGAAATTCTCCGGCAGGAACCTGTTCTCTGGGCAAGGTGCACAAAGCCTACTCGATTTTGTCATCGATTTTAACGGTTATAGGTTTAATTTCAAGTATATATAGGGGGAATCCATCTGTCAATGCATGGACATGCCTGGTTATTGACCGAAGGGGTCAACCGGATTTCTTCCTGACATAATAAGCGAAAACATGCTGCAGCAGCACTTTGATGACGGCAAAGACCGGAACAGCCAGAATCAGACCCACGGTTCCTGCCACCTGTCCGCCGACAAGGAGCGCAAATATGATCAGAAGCGGATGCATATGCAGCTTCTTGCCGACCACTTGCGGCGAGATGACATTGCTCTCCAGCGTCTGGCAGACCATATTGACCACCGCCACCAGCAGCACCATCCTCCAGGAAATCGTGGATGCCATCACAAGCGCAGGAGCCGCCCCGAGAAAGGGGCCTAGATACGGAATGATGTTGAACACCGCCACGATGCTGGCCAGCAGCAGCGCGTACGGCATGCCCACGATCATGTACCCCACATAAGCGAGAACGCCGATGATCAAGCATACCAGAAATTGTCCGCGGACATAATTCCCGAGGGCCGTGTCGATCTCTTTCAGCAGCGTGACAATCGACTTCCGGCGGCTCCGCGGCAGATAGGATACGGCGGTTCGCTGGAACACCTCAAAATCTTTTAATATGTAGAAGATCAGGAATGGAACAATTAACACATTAAACAGGATGTTGATGGTGTTGCCGATATTGTCCATGAAATCCGAAATTCCACCAGCCAGTCTCGACTCCATCTGCAGGAACCAGCTGTTGACGCCTGTCCTTACTCCCGGGGGCAGCAGCCTGCTGTCCAGATTGGTCATCAGGCTTTGGGCGTTCATCGATAATTCAGGCAAGTGCTCGTTGAGCTCCTCCAGCTGCCGGATCAGCATCGGAATCATATTGATCAGAATGACCGCCAGCGAAGTCAGGAAGACAGCATAAATGAGCAGCACCGCAATGCTCCGCGGAACTTTGCGGTCAGAGAGCGTGCATACTATCGGATTCAACACATACGATATGATCATGGCAACCAAAAATGGCGCCAGGACTGCCTTAAGAAAACGATAGACATCCAGAAACAGCGGGCGCAGCAGCCAGACAAAATAAAGGGAGATGAGTCCAAGCATCAACCAAACCAACAACCGAAACCATTTGTTCTCGGTTAGCTGTTCCACACAGGCACCCTCCTTTTTTCGAAAGCTACCCTGTAGTATATGTACAAGCTTCCAGAAATAAACTAACATTTCCGCCGGCCAAAATGAAAAAGACTCCTGCTATTCAGCCGCACAGGCCTTAAGCAAGGAGTCGTTGTTCTTACGCTATGTACGCGTTCTTCAGGAAGACGCGTGCATCTGAGGAAAATCCGGCTGCATGTCATCGCCGAAGAACAAATCATCCAGCGAGCTGAGCGTGCCGTCCTCTTCTACCTGGTATACGGACATTTTCTCTCCGTTAACCGTCAATTCGATAAAGCAACCCCAGCAATAAAACTGGTGGGAGCCGATTTTTCCGATATCTTTGGAACTACAGTTTGGACATTTCATCCTACCTCACCCTATCCGTTCACAGAATTAATGGCTTTTTCCAGACGCTGTTCGCTCATCGGGGGTACCATGACGGCACTCTCGCCGATAGCCATTTCCGCTGTGCAAGGCAGCCATTTGCGACCTTCGATCAAATCCGAGACAAATCCATCGGATATTTCCAACCCTAGTATTGTATTGCCCTGTTCCTGCTCAAAATAAACATCCGATATACGACCGAGCAGGACACCATCCTCTGTCAGGACCTGCATCTCTTTCAATTTGCGCTTGCCCAAAAGGTACGTAAGCGGTATATCGTTGGCGCCCAATTTGCGGACAGCCTCTTGGCTCCGGATCATGACGGCATCTTCCCCGTAGGCTACGATATCTTCCCATGAGACGCTTTTCACATGCGAGGAAAACAAAGCCTTGCCTTCAAGCTCCAATCCGGTAATCAACCAGTTCTCATCTAGTATAAAATCGTGGATTTTGCCGATTTCCTTACCGTTCTCCACGTCGAATACAGCCAGTCCGATCATTTCTTGAAGTTTCATAACCGTGGACACCTCCTCATCCTTCATGGTTTGAAATCAACCGCGGTTCCCAAAAAACGCTGACCGGCGGGCAATTTCCAAGGATGAAATGGACGAACGCATACCCCCTATTCCGTAGAAGGAGAAATCCCTTAACATCTATTTACGTAACCGATTAAGGATGGTTCCAATTTTTTGGGCAGTGTACTCCATTTCTTGAGTAGTATTACCCAAACCGAAACTAAAACGAATCGCGGAGCGCAAAACAGGGTCAGAAAGTTTCATTGCTCGGAGTACATGGGATATTTCCAGGGATCCCGACGTACAAGCCGAGCCGCTTGCCGCCGCAATTCCTTCCATATCGAGGTTCATCAGCATCGTCTCCGTATTGGCACCGGGAAAGCTGATATTCAGGATGTGAGGTAGGTGATGTTCCGGGTTTCCATTGATCACAAAAGAATTCTCGCCAATCTCCTGACGAAGCCCGTCAAGGAGGGTCGATCTCAGTTCGCGATAATGCTGGATTCGCGTATCCATATTCTGCACGGTCCATTCCACTGCCGCCGCAAAACCGGCGATTCCGGCCATATTCTCTGTTCCGGCCCGGCGCTTCTTCTCCTGCAACCCTCCGAACAGACGGGGAGAGACGCTGAGTCCCCTGCGGACGACCAAAGCGCCTACGCCCTGCGGCCCGTTGATTTTGTGGGCGGAAAAGCTCCACATATCCACCGGAAGCTCGCGGCAGTTGATCGCCTCCGAGCCCAATGCCTGAACGGCATCGGTATGGAATACGATTCCTCGGCTCCGGCATAACTCGCCGATTTCGGCGATCGGCTGAACGGTGCCTACTTCATTGTTGCCGTACATGATGGTCACCAGCACCGTGTTGTCCTGAATCGCGCCCGCAATGTCCTCTGCAGAAACACGCCCTGTAGGGTCCACCGGGACATAGGTAACCTGGCAGCCCCGCCGTTCCAGCTCATGGCAAGTGTGGAGCACCGCATGGTGCTCCACCGCTGACGTAATCACATGTCTGCCTTCCGCGCCCAAGGACTCCAGCAGTCCCAGAACTGCCAGGTTATCGCTCTCGGTCCCGCCTGCGGTAAACACCAGCTCGTCCGAATGGCATCCTAACAAAGACGCTATTCGATCACGCGCCCCGTTCACGATCTTCTTCGCTTCCCGTCCAAAAGCATGGACGCTCGAAGCATTGCCGTATTGGCTCGTCATGACATTCATCATCCGCTCCGCAACCTCCGGATGAACCGGGGTTGATGCGGCATGATCCAAGTATACTGATTTCATCTCCGTCGTCACCCTTAAATGTAAAACATATAGTTGTCTGCAGCAGACTGTTCATGGTAATTGATCAGATAGTCCAGCGTCGTGGAATCCAGCACTTCAGCGATGCTGTCGCGGATTCGGAGCCAGAGGTCACGCTTCGCCGGATCGTCCTCTTCCGTAAAATCGACGGGGGATATCGGCCCTTCCAGCACGCGGATGACGTCCCCTGCCGTGATGGATGCCGGGTCCCGGGAAAGGATATATCCGCCGTATGCACCGCGGATGCTCTTAACCAAGCCCGCATTCCGCAGCGGCGCGATCAGCTGCTCAAGATAATGTTCCGACAGCTGGTTCTTCTCGGCAATGCTCTTCAGCGAAGTCGGCCCTTCGCCGAACCTGGCGGCCAGCTCCATCATAATCGTTAATCCGTATCTTCCTTTTGTTGATATCTTCAAAGGTGACACCTCTTTCGGTAATTTGTATATTATGTCCATCCTGTACATGAATTGTAGGTGGCGGGCGAGCGATAAATACGGCATAAACCATGAGTAAAGCAGCTTATCCTGTATTTTTCTCCGTATTCCGATCATTACCCTCAGCTTATCGTAACATATCCTGGACCCCAATGGGTAATATTCCAGCTGGAAACTCGAAAAATGTTCACCCTGAGTGGACAAAATGAAGCGTGTGAACCTTGTTCCAATATGTTAAAATACCTCCATGGGCACAATTCAATATGAAAATGGTGATAACGATGTCAAAAGAAAAACATAACACTCGTATCGTTGTCGGCATGTCGGGAGGAGTCGACTCCTCCGTAACAGCGCTCCTGCTCAAACAGCAGGGCTATGAAGTGATCGGCATCTTTATGAAAAATTGGGATGATACCGATGAGCTTGGCTACTGCACAGCCGAAGCGGACGCTGAAGACGTGCGCCGCGTGTGCGAGCAGCTCGACATTCCCTACTATACCGTCAATTTCGAGAAGGAATACTTCGATAAAGTATTTTCCTATTTCCTCGATGAATATAAAGCCGGGAGAACGCCGAACCCCGATGTCATGTGCAACCGCGAGATCAAATTCGGCGAATTTCTGAACAAGGCCATGGACTTGGGAGCCGACTACGTCGCTACCGGCCATTATGCCCGCGTCATCGAGGAGGACGGACAGTACCGGCTGCTGCGGGGTGTGGACAGCAACAAAGACCAAACCTACTTCCTCAATGCGCTGAGCCAAGAGCAGCTTTCCAAGGCGATGTTCCCGATCGGGCATCTGCCGAAGCCGGAGGTCCGCCGACTAGCTGAGGAGGCCGGGCTGTATACCGCCAAGAAAAAAGACAGCACCGGCGTTTGCTTCATCGGCGAGCGGAATTTCAAGGAGTTCCTCGGACAATACCTCCCCGCCCAATCCGGCGATATGGTGGACATTGTCACCGGTGAAGTAAAGGGCCGCCATGACGGCTTGATGTACTACACGCTGGGGCAACGCCAAGGCCTCGGGATCGGCGGATCCGGCTCCGGTGAGCCTTGGTTCGTAGCCGACAAAGATTTGACCAACAATATTTTGTACGTTGTTCAAGGCGATCATCCGAGCTTGTATTCGACCGGACTCGTTGCCTCCGGAATGAACTGGATTGCAGGACAAGACGCTATGCCCAAAGACGCCTACGCCTGCACCGCCAAATTCCGCTACCGTCAGCCGGACCAGGAAGTAACCATAACCCCTCGCGAAGACGGAACCGTTCATGTCGCGTTTGCGAAGCCGCAAAAAGCGATCACGCCGGGACAAGCCGTTGTCTTCTACCAAGGGGACGACTGCCTTGGCGGGGGAACGATCGAAACGGCGGATAAAGTTCCTTATTAATCCGCTGAATGATACGCGAAGAGCACACACTTGATACGGAATGTTCCGTAAAGCGTGTGCTCTTTTTTTTGCGTGCTAGCGAAGAATAAACTCCACGGCAATTCCCTGCTCCATGCTGGCGGCTACATCGATGAAACGCTGATTCGAGCTGCCCCGGAAAGGAAGCGAGACATCCCTGCGCTCCAACTCGAATTTGCCGTCAACGATGACATCGCACAGCAGGGCCAACTCGCGCAGCTTCGGCTGCCTCATCAGCGCTTCGAAGGTGAACCCCGTGTAGGCCCATACGTTTTTTGCGGGACAGAGGGTCCTGAGCCTGCGTACGAACGCCGCACATTCTTCCGGGGAGAAGAAGGGGTCTCCACCGCATAAGGTCACGCCATCCAGCAAAGGGTTGTCTAGGATATCCTGCAGTATCGCCGCTGACATTTCTTCGGTAAAGGGCTTCCCCGCTTCAAAGTCCCAGGAATCCGTATTAAAACATCCGGCGCAGGCATGGCGGCAGCCGCTCACGAATAGAACCGCACGAAGTCCGGGGCCTTCATTGATGCTCTCAGGGATGTATCCGCACACATTCACAAATGCTTCACCCGATCCCGAACCTCGGCCTGCTTGGCCGAATTGAAGCGCTCCGTATAATTGCCCGTTAAATATCCCGTTACCCGCCGCAGCCGCTGGAAGTTTCCATCCGCCTCCAAGGCGCCGCATCCAGGGCACGCACTTCCGATAATGCCTTCGTAGTTGCATGCCGGGCACCGGTCGACGGGATGGTTAACGGAGAAATATCCGATGTTCTGCTGCAGGGCAAACTGCACGATATCCCGGAAAGCAGTCGTATTCTGCCTTGCGTTGCCGTCCAGCTCCACATACGAAATCGCGCCGGCGTTGCACAGCTCATGGAAAGGAGCTTCGGAACGGATCTTGCGGTAGGCGGCCATCGGATAGTACACGGGTATATGAAAAGAGTTCGTGTAATATTCGCGGTCAGTCACACCCTCGATCACCCCGAAGGTCTGCCGGTCCAGCTTCGTGAATTTCCCGGATAACCCTTCTGCAGGCGTGGCAAACAGCGTGATGTTCAAGTTATACCTTTCACCGGCTGCATCGCAAAACCGGCGCATATGCCGGATGATCTCGATCCCCAGCCCGCGGCTGTCCTCATCCTCGCCGTGATGCCGTCCGGTCAACGCCTTCAGGCATTCGGCCAGCCCGATAAATCCAAGCGCCAGGGTGCCGTGCTTGATCAGCTCGCGCACCTTATCCTCCGGCGCCAGCGCCTCGCCGCCTTCCCACACGCCCTCCCGCATCATGAAATCGGACGCTTTGGCCGGTTGGTCGGCCTGCAGCTCGTAACGGTGAATCAAACCCTCCACCGCAATTCTCATATAATGATCCAGCTGTTGATAGAAACGGTTCAGGTCCGGCACTGCCCGCTTCCCTTGGACGATGCCATGTTCAATCCCGAACCGGACCAAATTGATCGTATTAAAGGACAGGTTGCCCTTGCCGCTCAGCCGGTTTCGCCCAAAGCGGTCCGAAATCGTGCGGGTCCTGCAGCCCATGGTGGCAATAATCGTGTCCGGGTCGCCCGGGTTATAATAGACGAGATTAAACGACGCGTCCACGTTGACGAAATTCGGATAGAGCCTGCGGCTGGAGCACTCGACGGCTTTCAGGAACAGGTCGTAATTCGGCTCGCCTTCCGCCTGGTTGACCCCCTGCTTGCACTGGAAAATATGCTGCGGAAATATTGGCGTCTCTCCCCCGCCGAGCCCCTTCATCGTGGCATCCAACAGGGCGTGGGACACCAGCCTTCCTTCGGTTGACGTGCACATGCCGTAATTCAGCGAAGTGAAAGGAATTTGTCCGCCGGCCCGGCTGCTCATCGTATTCAAATTATGGATCAAGGATTCCGCAGCCTGCTTTGCTTCATTCACCGTTTCGCTATAGGCGTAATGATAGATTCGCGGGTATATGTCCTTCAGCTGCTCATTGTCTATGTATATATCGTGATCCTCAAGAGCTCGTTCATACGGCCGATCCTCTCCCAGCCCCGCTTCTCCGAAGTAGTCCAGCCCTTTGCGAAAATGCCGACGAAACGATTTGCCGACATACGGCGCGAGATCCCAATCGATTTTGCTGCCGGACACGCCGCCGAATTGGCTGTTCTGCTGGGATTGAAAGATGATGGCTACCAGCGCCATGGCGGTCATGATGCTCTGCGGCGGCCTGACCGATCCGTTACCGGTATTGAAGCCCTTGGCCAGCAACCGGCCGAACGGGATGAAGATGCAGTTCGTCGTTCCCAGCGCATACTGGTCCAGGTCATGAACGTATACATACCCATCACTCACCGCTCTCGTGAGCTCTGTGGGGAGGATGAATTTGCTTGCCATCCATTTGGCGTATTCGGAGCCGATCCGGCTCATTTTTTCCGCTGAAGGATTCCCCGTTCAGATTCGCGTTCTCCCGCAGCAGGTCCAAATCGGTTACCCCGATCACATCCCTGCTGATCTTATAAAGCTCTCCCCGCCGCATCCGCTCCAGATCGCGGGCCTCCCTGTAATGTTGATATGCAGCCGCTACCTCGGGATAACCCGTGCTTTGCAAATGCTCCACAACGATATCTTGTATCTCCTCCACGCTAACCTGTTCCATCCCCGCAGTGGCGTGGGCAACCTCATCTCCAATCCGCAAAGAAGCATCCTTGCGGGAAACACCCTCCACCGCCATAAACGCTTTATCCACCGCCTCCACGATCCGGCTTGTCTCAAATTTCACCAGGCATCCGTCTCTCTTCATGACCTTCATGAATAGGAACAACTCCTCTTCTTCATATCGTTAACACACTATATATAGTTTTGTTTTATCAATTTACATCCATATATAGTTTCATGCTGTGATATAGATCACGATGGTCGGTCTTTAAAATCGAATAGGGCTGCACTTACGCTTAACCCCGGAGGGGATAGTGCCCTACAAAAAAAGGCACCTCGGGCGATCCTGGGATCACCATCGGGTACCTTCTTGTTTGACCAATAACAATTTAACTTTCCACAGGCGGCATCGGGGTTGGCGTCGGCTTGGCATAGCCGGTGCTGTATTTCTCGTCGATCGCGGTCCGGATATCCGTTAAGCTCATGCCCTCACTGCTCATTTTGGCAGATTCCACGGCAATGTCCAAACACACCCCGCAGCGGGTGCCGTGATCGTCCCACACCACCGTGCCGTTCTCCTGAATCTCATCGATAAAACAGTTCAGGTTGCTCTCATGACCGGCACTTTCCCCGCAGCCGCAATAACAAGGAATGTATTTCAGGACATCACTCACCTGCGCGGACAAAGCATAAATCGTTTGGAGCTCGCTGGTCTGGCTCTTCAAAAAGGTCGGCAGCTCATCGATCGAAGCCGTCGCCTCCTGGATATCCCCGTTGGACAGCTGCGTCTGATGTCCGTGCTCATGCGCCGCCTCGGCTGCCTGTCCACTTACGCCTTGCTCCTGGGCGCTTTTTCCCGAACAGCCGCTCAGTATAAGGCCGGCGGTCAGCAGCAGGATGACAAACCGTTGTTTCCCTGTTTTCATCATTCATTTCCTCCATTTAACTTAACTAACGGCCGTGAACCGTTTTCGTTAAAGTTCCTTATTCTTCGCGCCGCAGCCGCTGGTTGTGAGCGATCTTGGCTTCGTTCCCCTGCTCCGTGGCCTGATAGAACACTCGGCGGGAGATCTCCTTCGGCAAATACTCCTGTTTCACGTAATGGCCCGGATAATCGTGCGGGTACTTGTAGCCGACATGTCCCAGCTTCACCGCCCCCGAGTAATGCGCATCGCGCAGATGCAGCGGAACCTCCGCCGATTTCACTTCATCCATGGCGGACATCGCGCGGGATATGGCGGATACAACGCCATCGGATTTCGGGCTCTCCACGGCGAACAGGATCGCCTGGGCGATGTTCAGCTTGGCTTCCGGCCAGCCGTTGTTCCGGTACGCATCCAATGCGCTTACCGCCTGCACCATGGCTTGGGGATTGGCAAGCCCGATATCCTCGCTGCTGGCAGCGATCAGGCGCCGAATGAACACCATCGGGTCCATTCCGAGCTTTTCGACCGCATACAAAAACCAGAACAGCGCCGCATCGCTGGAGCCCCGAATACTCTTGTGAAAGGCGGAAAGCACATCATACTGCGTGGACTCGTCCGCACGCACGGTAGGCCGGCGAATCGATTCCTCCGCCACCTCCAGCGTGATATGGACCGTACCGCTTGCGTCCGGCGGCGTTGTCATCGCGGCCAGCTCCAACGCATTGAGTGCACGCCGGATATCCCCGTTCGCCATGGCTGCAATGTGCTCCAGCGCTTCCTCATCGGCCTTGAGATCCATGAATCCAAGACCCTTGTCTTGATCGGTCAGCGCGCGCCGCATCGCGATCATGGAATGGTCCTTAGTCAGCGGCTGAAGCTGGAATAAAGTGGACCGGCTCATTAGGGCCCCGTTGACGTAATGAAAGGGGTTCTCGGTCGTCGCGCCGATAAATATAATCGTGCCGTTCTCTACGGCAGGCAGCAGCGCGTCCTGTCTGGAGCTGTTGAACCGGTGCACCTCATCCAGGAACAGGATCGTTTTGGTGCCGTACAGGCTGCGGTTGCTCTGGGCCTGCTCAATGACTTCCCTGACGTCCTTAACCGAGGCTTCCACCGCGTTCAACCGAACAAAATGCCCCTTCGTTTGCTGGGAGATGATATGCGCAAGCGTTGTTTTGCCGCATCCCGGCGGGCCGTACAATAAAATCGACGAGACCTGGTCTGCCTCTATGGCCCGCCGGAGCAGTTTGCCCGGTCCGATAATATGCTCTTGTCCTATATATTCATCCAGCGACGAAGGGCGCATCCGATCGGCCAGCAGCCGGGAATCCCGGTCCCCTTCACGCCCGATACTGAATAAATCCATGACAACACTTCCTTGTCTGATATCGATGCAAAAATAAGTCGTTTCCATTCAATCCATCACGCTCTATCATATCATATTCGAATTCGCCGTGCCTGCGCTGCGGCAACTTCCTGTCCTACGCTTCATTCGTCCCATGGCTCGGATATTGCATCTTATTTTGAACATATCCAACTTTTATCGAACCGGAAGCGTTTCATACAATAGGGAAGCGTTTGAAAAACCTGATCCGGGGAGAATCTTATGACGACTCGCAAAAAATCCGTACGCAAATTGTACAACGCGGCAATAAATATGGCGATCAGTATACTGGGGCTCTACCTTCATGTCAGCACCTATCATCTTTTACAAGAAACATTCGGCCCCGGTTACCTCGACGATGAGAGACTGGCGATAAACCTGCTGTATGCCGTCCTCATCCTGCAGTTCCTGCTCGGCTTGTACGTCTTCATACGTTCAGCCATCATGCTTTACGAGTACAGGCAGGGAATCCGGAGTGAGGACGACGATGAGGTCTTGTTATAAAGCATGTCACTTAACCACTATGCACGAAGGGAGACTATGGAATTGAAACGAAAGCCTGAGCGTAAGCGAAAAATGACCCTCTTCATCCTTCTGGCAGCTGCCTGTTCCATCCTCGCTGTATGGACGTTAATCCGGTTTATCGAAAATCTCGGCTCCTCCTACCAAATGCTTGGTTAAACCCCTAGCAAGCCCCTGCACAACAAAAAGTCCCGCAGAGGCAAACACATGCTGCCATGTGAATCCCTGCGGGACTTCCGATTCTCTCTATTGACACTTCTGGATCCGACAGCCTTTATGCAATCGCACTTACTCCGCAGGCCAGCCGCTCGCCATAATCTCTGAAGCCTCCGCCATGATATACGATGGCAGCGGCTCCCCATGCAGCAGCCACAGCTCATGCAGTGCACGCGTACAGCCTACATACATTAGCTTGGCATCCCAAGCTTTCTCCGCGTAATGCGCCTGGTCCGCATCTGCCACCACAACGGCATCGAACTCAAGACCTTTGGACAAATACACGGGGAGCACGGAATACCCGCCCTGATACGTTCCTTTGCTGCCATCGATCAGATTCAGCATCGGCCAGGACGTGCTTAACTCCTCATGCAGCTCTTTCGCTTCCCGCAAGGTGCGGGTGAGAATGGCTACCGTCCGGTATTCCTTGGCAATGAGCGCACCCATGGCCCGCTCCAAATCCTTCCTTCTGGCGTTCGCGGCATCATAAGGAATGAGGCGAACGGCATCGCCGCTACGGAATACGGGCACGGCCAGCAGGTCGCTTGCGACCCCCTTCTCCAGTATCCCATTAGCAAATTCAATGATCTCCATCGTGGAACGGTAGCTGCGCGTCAGCGCAAAATAAGCCGTTTCCTCTTCCTTGAACAGGGAGCTCATTTCTTCCCACGCATGCACGCCGCGATACGCATGAATGCCCTGCGACAGATCCCCTAGTATGGTGAAGGAATGTCCTCTTACGAACAGATCCAGCACAGCCACCTGAAACGGAGAGAAATCCTGGGCTTCATCGATGACGATGTGGTCAAACCGCTGCTCTGAGGAAATATCGTTCAGCAAGCAGTGGAAATACAGCAGGGCAGGCAAATCCTCCTCCCGGACCACATTCTTCTTCAGATCTTTGCGCGTTGCGGCTAGCACCTCGGACGGAATAAGAGCGGAGAGCTCTTCAAACCACGTTCCGGTCACCTTAGCCGCACCAAATAACTGTTTATATAATGAGATTGGCTCAAATTTCGGCCAGCGATTGGCATAAGCCTTTTCGCGTTGTGCAGCTTTTTTCTTCCGTTCTTTCATCACGGCCGCCGATGGCGATTTCTTCAGCTCCATTAAGGCCCAGCGATGTAATCTGGCGAGCAGCCGTTCCTTCCGTTTCGCCAGCGGATAGGGCTTATATTCCTGGTAAAACCATTCCGCCATCGTCTCCTGCTTCAGCACGGCTCCATCCCATGGAGAGAAATCCCCGTCCGGAAGGGCTTCGGCTTCGATGGACTCCACGCAGCGACGCACGATATCCATCAGCCTTAAGGAGCCTTTATAGCGCCCGCTCACATTATCGTCGATATCCGGCGTCCCTTGCCCCGGTTCCGTCTCGAACCACTGATGAAGCGTCTGCGCATGATCCTCCGAGGACAGCTGAATATCAAGCAGCTTCGCCGCCCAATCGCCAAAGGTCCGCTGCTGAATATCGCCAACTCCGAGCTCGGGCAGCACATCGGATATGTAATCCAGGAACATGAGGTTTGGCGCGAATATGATCATTTTCTCGGCCGTTACCTGCTCCTTGTACTGGTAGAGCAAATAAGCCAGCCGATGCAGCGCCACCGTCGTTTTTCCGCTTCCCGCCACCCCTTGGATGATGAGGGCGGTGTTCTTGGCCGCCCGGATGATTTTATCCTGCTCCGCTTGGATCGTGGATACGATATCCCGCAGCCGGTTATCCTTGTTCTCTCCGAGACGGTAGACCAAAAACTCATCGGATACGGCAGGTCCGCCGCTTTCCCGATTGTACGTGTCCGATACGCGCTCCAAAATTTGCTTGCGGATCACGACGTTTCGTTTTAAATACACAAGCCCCTCGATGATTCCTTCAGGTGCTTCGAATGAAGCCGGATCGGTACCGCCCGTAAAGGAGTAGAATAGACTCGCGACCGGAGCCCGCCAATCAATCACCATTGGATGGTCCCCTGCGTCCGCCTTGTCGAAGCCTATCTTCCCGATGTAGAGCGGTTTCTTCGCCCCCGTTCCGTTCTCTTGAAAATCCAGCCTTCCGAAATAAGGCTCCGGCAAGCTTTTGGCGAGGGCCTGCCGTTTCTCTTCCCGGCCTGCCTCGAGCACCTGCTCCGTAAAATCATGGCCCGTGTATACCGGAATACCGCGCAGCCGTTCAAGCTGTCGATCAATTTCAACGATAACCTCGTTTAGCCTTGACTCTTCTTCTTGATAGGCACTTTGAAAAGATTCTGACACTTTCAGTTACCTCCTAAGAACATATTTTTTCGTATCGAAGTCTGGCTTTAGGGCCGTGACACAAAAAGGAGTTCCATTGTAGCACAACTCGCCGGGATATACTAGCAAAGCGCTGTCACAGGAATTTTATTGTTTGGGTTTGCTGTCCTAATCGCTTGTCCACGGCAGCAAAAAACGCAGCGTCCATTGCTGGACACTGCGTTTGGTTAACCACGCTCAATTTTACCGAAAGGCTGTTCTTTCTTTCAGCCTTCCTTTTGTCTATCGTTTTCTCGATCCGAGTTTAAATGTGTCCGGACACTCCTTTATAACGAGACGCCGCCTTTTTCGAGCAGCTCTTTCACCGTCACGCTAACCATGATCAGGCCCGCCACAGGCGGCACGAACGCATTGCTTGCCGGCGGCTGCTTCGCCTTTCGGATTTCCGGAGCATTCTCGGGCACGATTTTCTCCGTCACGTCCTGGCGGGGCTTCATCGGCTCTTCCAGAGAGAACACGACCTTGACCCCTTTCTTAATGCCGTCCTTGCGCAGCTTGGTGCGCACGATTCGGGCAATCGGGTCCATGGAGGTTTTGGAGATGTCGGCCACCTGGAACTTCGTCGGGTCCATTTTGTTGGCCGCGCCCATGCTCGAGATGATCGGAATGCCGCGACGCAGGCACTCCTTGATTAAATGCACTTTATAAATAATCGTATCCGAGGCATCGATCACATAATCCAGCTCGTACTTAAACAGCTCTTCATACGTTTCTTCGGTGTAGAACATGTTCAGGGCGATCGCTTCACATTCCGGATTGATCAGTTTGACCCGATCGACCATCAAATCCGCTTTCTTCTGACCCACCGTCGTCGTTAACGCGTGGATCTGCCGATTGATGTTCGTGATGTCCACCACGTCTTTGTCGATCAGAATGATGCGGCCGACTCCGGTTCGGGCGAGGGCCTCCACCGCAATGGAACCCACGCCGCCGATACCCAGCACCGCCACGGTGCTGTTCTTCATCACTTCAAGGCCTTCGGGACCGATGGCTAATTCCGTTCGGGAAAATTGGTGCAGCATAATTCAAGCAACCTCCTTTATCAAGAACAACAGGCTTATTTTTTCTCGTCGCCCGGCTTCTTGGCGAGTTTGATATGCAGCTGCTCCAGCTGTCCTCCGTCCACCTGGGAAGGAGCGTCCATCAACAGATCCGTTGCGCTTGCCGTTTTTGGGAACGCAATCGTTTCGCGCAGATTGGTGCGTCCGGCAAGCAGCATGACCAAACGGTCCAACCCGAAGGCGATTCCGCCGTGCGGAGGCGTGCCGTACTCAAAGGCGTCCATAAGATAGCCGAATTTATCGTGCGCCACTTCCGGCGACATGCCAAGAGCCGCAAACATTTTCTCTTGGATCTCGCGTTTGTAAATCCGCATGGAACCGCCGCCTACTTCGTATCCATTCAGAACGATGTCGTAAGCTTCAGCGCGTACGGCAAGCGGATCCGTATCCATCAATTCCAGATCCTCGTCTTTTGGACGGGTGAACGGATGATGCTCGGCCACATAGCGCTTCGCCTCTTCGTCATAACTGAACAGCGGGAAGTCCAGCACCCAAGCGAACTTGTATTCGTTGTCGTTGATCAGGCCAAGCTGGCGCCCGATTTTCAAACGGAGCGCGCCAAGCACGTCGGCAACCACTTTTTTGTTGTCTGCGGAGAACAGCAGCAGGTCTCCGTCTTCGGCTCCCGTGCGTTCTCTTACCGCTTCAATTTCCTGCTCGCTGAAGAATTTCACGATTGGCCCTTTGAATTCGCCCTCTTTCACTTGAATCCAGGCAAGACCCTTCGCTCCGTAACGGGCTGCATACGGTCCCAGATCGTCAATTTCCTTACGGGTCCAGGTGCCGCAGCCTTTAGCGTTCAAACACTTCACTTCGCCGCCTTTTTCAATGACGGAAGAGAATACTTTGACGCCGCTGCTTGCAACGATGTCGTTCATTTCGATCAGTTCCATGCCGAAGCGGAGATCCGGCTTATCAGAGCCGTATTTGCCCATGGCGTCGGCATAACTGATACGCTGGAACGGCGTCGCCAGCTCAACGCCGATGGTTTCCTTGAACAGCTTCACCATCAGCTGCTCCATCATGTTCAGCAGGTCTTCCCGATCCATGAAGGACGTCTCGATGTCGACCTGGGTAAACTCCGGCTGACGGTCGGCCCGCAAGTCTTCGTCACGGAAGCAGCGCGCAATTTGGTAGTAACGCTCAAGCCCGCTCACCATAAGGAGCTGCTTGTAGATTTGCGGGGATTGCGGAAGCGCAAAGAATTCGCCTGCGTGTACGCGGCTTGGCACGAGATAGTCGCGCGCGCCTTCCGGCGAGCTCTTGGTCAGAATTGGCGTCTCCACATCCACGAAGCCCTCATCGTCCAGGAAGTCGCGGAATACTTTCGATGCTTTGGAGCGCAGCATCAGCGTTTTTTGCATCTCCGGACGGCGAAGGTCCAGATAACGATACTTCAGGCGGAGCTGCTCATCCACTTCCACGCCGTCTTCGATAAAGAACGGAGGCGTTTTGGCTGCGTTCAGCACTTCGATGCTGGTTACTTGTACTTCGATTTCGCCTGTCGGCAGGTTCGGGTTGAACGTTTCCGGATCGCGCTTTACGACTTTCCCGGATACGGCCACCACGAATTCGCTGCGGACTTTATCGGCAACGGCCAATGCCTCGCCGGAGAAATCCGGGTTAAATACGATTTGCATGATGCCGCTGCGATCGCGCAGATCGATGAACAGCACGCCGCCCAAGTCCCGGCGGGTTTGTACCCATCCGTTCAGTGTCACAGTTTCTCCAATGTTCGCGGTTGTCAAGTGACCGCAATGATGCGTCCTTTTCATCGGTTATCATTCCCCTTTAGTATAATTAAGCCGCTTTACGGCGATTAAACAAATTCCTGGACCAGGCTATCCAGCCTAACGGTTCGCTGCTCGCCGGTCTCCATCGACTTCAACGCGATTTCGCCGCGTGCCAGCTCGTCGTCGCCCAGAATGGCGGTATAACGGGCTTGCAGACGATCGGCCGATTTCATCTGGGCTTTCATTTTCCGGCCGAGATAATCGCGCTCCGCGGACACGCCTTTGCTGCGGAGATCGTAGATCAGTTTCGCCAATTCCCGTTCGGCGGCTTCACCCAGCGCCACCAGATAAACGTCCAGCGGCTTCGAGGCCGACAGATTGACGCCTTGATGCTCCAGAATCAATTGGATACGCTCAAGGCCGATGCCGAACCCGATGCCCGGCTGATCCGGTCCGCCGATCTGGCCGACGAGACCGTTGAAGCGTCCGCCGCCGCCTACCGTATCAATCGCGCCGATGCCTTGGGCCTTGAATTCGAAGGCGGTATGCGTGTAATAGTCCAATCCCCGAACCAGTCTTGGATTGATTTCATACTCGATGCCCATGGCGTCCAGGTGCCCTTTGACTTTCTCGAAATGCGTGCTGCACTCCTCGTCCAGGCTGTCCAGGATCGAAGGCGCATCACCGAACTTCCCTTGGTCCTTCTTGCAATCCAGCACGCGAAGCGGGTTGCGTTCCATGCGCGACTGGCAGTCCGAGCAAAGGCTGTCTTTCATCGGTTCCAGGAAAGCAAGCAGCGCGCTGCGGTAAGCTGCCCTTACCTCGGGCGTTCCCACGGAGTTAATCTCTGCTTTTACCCCGTTCAGTCCAAGTTCCTTGTAGAAGCTGTAACCCAGCGCAATGACCTCGGCATCGATAGCCGGATCCGCGGTGCCGAACACCTCTACGCCGAACTGGTGGAACTGGCGGTATCGGCCCGCCTGCGGCCGCTCATAGCGGAACATGGGCCCCATATAGTACAGCTTCGTGACATCGGGCTCTCCATACAGCTTGTTTTGCACGTAAGCCCGAACGACGCCTGCCGTCCCTTCCGGACGAAGTGTCATGCTGCGATCCCCTTTGTCCTTGAACGTGTACATTTCCTTCTCAACGATATCCGTCGTTTCGCCGACCCCGCGTTCGAACAATTCGGTCTGTTCGAAGATCGGTGTGCGAATTTCGCGGTAGTTGTACCTCCGGCATAGATCCCGTGCCTTCTCCTCGATAAACTGCCATTTCTCGACGGCTCCTGGCAGGATGTCCTGCGTGCCTGTCGGTTTCTCGAATTTCTCGTTTGCCATCTTCATCCCTCCGCGTCCTATGACATACTCACCTTTTGAACATGTCCCTTGCCTAGATCTGTTTAACTATGGAAAAACTCCTAGGGAGTCATTTCTCAACAAGCCGTGAAACTAAAAAATCTCCCGCCCCGCTGTCCTAAGACAACAGGGACGAGAGATGTTTAATTTATCACCCGTGGTACCACCCACATTCCGGCGGCGACACATCCTAACATGTGTTCAACCATCCGCTTCATCCGTATAACGCCCGGCCGCGCAGTTCGGCTACTGTCTATCCCACCGGTTAACCGGTGCTTGCTTCGCCGTCTGTTCTCGGGGAGGTCATTCGTCCACTCATCAAGCGAATCCTTACAGCCAAGGGATTCTTCTCTGGTCTTGTGGGGATGGAGTACTTGTTCCCGTCATGAAATCCGTTATTCATAAATATAGTATACCCAAAACATTATATTTTTAGATTCTAATGAACCGCCGCACTAAAGTCAAGAAACTTTGTAGAAATTTCCCGAAAAAAGAAAAAGACCTACAAACCACTGTTGTAGGTCCAAAACATATATTATATAAAAAAGGGGGTCATGCTGTTATTATAAACAGGGAATATTAAAGAAACATTGAACAAACATTACAGTTATATTACAAGCAAGAAAGCGCTTTTATGTCATAGAGTTGAAAAGGGCTGCTCCACCAAAGGAACAGCCCTTTTTTGCGTTTCGGCGGATAAGCCCTGCAAATGATAAGCTCCCTCTTAGCAGCTCATCGCCTGCGCGTCTCTTCGCTAATCAGACATTAATCAAATCGCTCCACATAAGCGTTATTCGCCCGCAAATCATGCACGATCTGATCATAGTCCTCATCCCTTACCTTAACGGACAAGGTGTACCTGAGATCGTCATAGTCCCCGTCGGTCACGTCCGCTTCCCGCCATCCGTCGCCGGGCAGATCATCGCTGTCCGGCCGGTCCTGGGCGATGTCGCGGCTGGTATCCCTTGCCCCCACAATCACCCCGGGAGCCCCGACTACGCCGCCGGGAGCCCCCATCGTTGTTGCCCCTGCCGTAGCACCGCCCGTGCCGGCATTACCCCATGGCACCAGCGGCACCAGGATATTCCCTCCGCTTCGGACCGAATCCTGAAGCTGTCCTACCTCCAGCTGTTCCGTGTTGTACGTCAGCAGCCTCGTCCTTGCGCCTTCAGCGTCGTCTTCCGTCCTGAAATAAGCTTGAATTTGTCTAGACATGTCCATTCCTCCTTTTTTTCAACCCGTGTGTTTGAAAGATCGGTATTACATGGACAACCATACAGCTAATTTAGCGCCTACAGCGCTTTTAACAGCTCGCGCACGAAGGCCGGCTCGTCTTTCGGAGTCCGGGACGTAATGAAATTCCGATCCACGACGACTTCCTCATCCTTAAAGTTGGCGCCGGCGTTTACCATATCATCCTGAAGCGGAGGATAGGAAGTGATCGTGCGCCCCTTCAGCAGGTCGGCGCTTGCCAAAATTTGCGGCCCGTGGCATATCGAGGCAATCGGTTTGCCCGCCTTGTCCGCTGCTGCAACAAACTGCAATATATGGGAATCCAGACGCAAGTTTTCCGGAGAAGAACCGCCTGGAATAACCACCGCATCATAATCGTTTATGTTGACGTCCGCAATGGCTTTATCGGTTGTGTAGGAAGCCTTGCCCTGTTTGCCCTTTACCTCTTGTCCTTGTTTCAATCCAATAATATCAGCCTGATGCCCCGCTTCCTTCACGGCATCGTAAGGAGTTTTCATCTCGGAATCTTCGAATTGGTCGGCTAGTAGAAATGCTACTTTACTCATCTGGCATGTCTCCTTCCTGAAATGTCCTCGATTTGTTATTACCCTGGAATCTCTTTTTTATAACAGCGGAATTCATGAAAAAGGCCAAAGAACGGCGCTTGCCTGCAACAGATGTCTGTCCCGAAGGAAGCTTGAGTATGGCGATGATCGGCGAACGCCAAAAAGAGCCTGAGATCATCTCAGGCTCCGCTTATAAAAAGCCGCTTTCATGACACGCGACGCTGTGCCGAATCTACGATCGGGGCAGCTGCTTCCGCATATTTCCCTTGATGCTGATGAGCTGTGCAGATTCTTCCGGCGCCGAAACCATGCGTTCCGTGCTGGCTGCTTCCCTGACGCCTCCGGTTCCGACCGTCGCAGGCAAACTGCTCCATATCGAAAATTTGGGGGATTGACGCATATCGTACGGCTCCTTTATTTGCGAATAACAACCTTCGATTATTCACTCAGGATGCCCCATCTCTCCAATATGATGCATGCTGCCGTCCTTTTTAGGCAGGTTAGGACCGGCTGTCGATAATTAGCGTCACCGGTCCCCAGTTGGTCAACGACACGTCCATCATCGCTCCGAACACCCCGCTCTCCACCTGCAACCCCTTCGCCGAAAGCTCGCGGTTAAACGACTCGTACAATGCATTCGCTTCGTCCGGTTTTGCGGCAGCCATAAAGTTCGGCCGCTTTCCTTTGCGGGTGTCTCCATAGAGGGTAAATTGGGACACCGACAGAATCGCTCCGCCCACGTCCTGGACGCTGAAATTCATTTTTCCCTGCTCATCCTCAAAAATCCGCAGCCCCGCTACCTTTTCGGCAAGGTATTTGGCATCCTTCTCTTCATCCTCATGCGTCACGCCAACCAGGACCATCAATCCCGCTTCAATTTGGCCGACGATTTCATTATCCACTGCGACTTGCGCATTCTTGCATCGTTGAATGACCACTCTCATAGGGTTAGCTCCTTCATCTTCCAAAAATAAAACGGCCTGTCTCCCGCAGGATTACAGACCGCTTTCGTATCATCCTCCGGGATCGTCATGAACCCCGGGACCATTCCCTTAGCGCATCGTGCCGTCACTGCATGATCCGATGAACGGTGTACACATCCTTCACCCGCTTGATTCGTTCCACTACGGATTGGAGATGATCCGTATTGCGAATCAGGATGGTCATGTGGATCATGGCCATTTTGTTCTTGTCGGATCGCCCCGTGACGGCGGAAATGTTCGTCTTGCTCTCGGAGACGGCCTGAAGGACTTCGTTCAGCAATCCGTTGCGATCGTGTCCCGTCACTTCAATATCGACGCTGTAATTTGCCTCGACGGCCGTTTCCCATTCCACCTCAATCACGCGTGCCGCATCCTCGCCCTCATCCGTTGTCGGCAGATTCGCACAATCCGAACGATGGACCGATACGCCGCGGCCGCGAGTTACATAGCCTACAATATCATCGCCAGGTACGGGATTGCAGCATCTTGCGAAACGCACGAGCAGGTTATCAATCCCTTTGACGCGGACGCCGTTGGTCGGGCGGCTTCGCTTCTCGGCCGGCTTGATTTCCTTCATCTCGGAGGTTAATTCAAGCTGGTTGGCTTCCTCCTGCTCCTTGCGCAGCTTCTCGGTCACCTTCGTACAGATCTGCGCGGCAGTGATCCCGCCGAAGCCGACCGCCGATAGCATATCCTCGATATCATTAAAAGCGAATTTCTTGGCCGCTTCCATTAATTTATCGTCCGTCGTCCATTCGGACACGTCAAGACCGAGGCGCTTGATTTCGCGCTCCAGCATCTCGCGGCCCTTCTCGACATTCTCTTCGCGCTTTTCTTTCTTGAACCACTGCTTGATTTTACTTCGGGCATGCGAGGATTGGGCAATCTTCAGCCAGTCCTGGCTTGGACCGTAGGAATGCTTCGACGTCAAAATTTCCACGATATCGCCAGTTTTGAGCTGATGGTCCAGCGGAACGATTCTTCCGTTGACCTTGGCGCCAATGGTGCGGTTTCCTACTTCGGTATGAATTCGGTAGGCAAAGTCGAGGGGAACGGAGCCGGAAGGCAGCTCGATCACCTCGCCTTTTGGCGTAAACACAAACACCAAATCCGAGAAAAAGTCCATTTTCAAAGATTCTACAAATTCCGACGCATCCTTCGTTTCATGCTGCAGCTCCAATATCTCGCGGAAAAACGTCATCTTGTTGTCGAAGCTGCCCCCGTTGCCTGCGGAGCCTTCTTTATACGCCCAGTGTGCCGCGATACCGAACTCTGCCGTTCGATGCATCTCCCAGGTGCGGATCTGAACCTCCGTCGGCTCCCCATTAGGCCCTACCACCGTTGTGTGGAGGGACTGGTACATATTCGTTTTTGGCATGGCGATATAATCTTTGAAACGGCCAGGCATCGGCTTCCACAGGGTGTGGATGATGCCGAGCGTGGCATAACAATCCTTGATATTGTCCACAATAATGCGGATTGCCAGGAGATCGTAAATTTCGTTGAATTGCTTGTTTTTCACCGTCATTTTCTTGAACACGCTGTAGATATGCTTAGGTCGGCCTGACAAATCGGCTTGAATGCCCATCTCGTCAAGCTTCTCGCGGATGCAGACGATGACGTTGTCGATGTACTGCTCCCGCTCCGCACGCTTCTTGTGCATCAAATTCGCAATGCGGTAATACTGCTGCGGATTCAAGTAACGAAGCGCAATGTCCTCCATCTCCCATTTGATCGCGGAAATACCGAGACGATGGGCTATCGGACAAAAGATTTCCAAGGTTTCATAGGAAATGCGGCGCTGGCTCTCCTCGGACTGGTACTTAAGAGTGCGCATATTATGAAGCCGGTCCGCCAGCTTGATGACGATTACGCGGATATCCCGTGCCATGGCGATAAACATCTTGCGATAATTTTCGTTTTGCTGCTCTTCTTTGGATCGGAATTGGATGCGTTCCAACTTCGTTAAACCATCCACCAGCATTGCGCAGGTATCCCCGAAACGCTCGCGGATCTGCTCGAGCGATACGGTTGTATCCTCAACGACATCGTGAAGCAATGCAGCAATAATGGACAATGTGTCCATCTGCATGTTCACCACGATGTCTGCAACCGCAAGCGGATGAAGAATATAAGGTTCTCCCGATTTCCGCACTTGTCCGTGGTGGGCTTGCTCCGCAAATTCATAAGCTTCCTGGATGCGGAGAAGATCGGGTTCTTTTATATAGGCGCTGGCCTTTTCGAGTAATCGCTCTATGCCCATTTTGGAGTCCTTCTCTTCCCTTTCTATATAAAATGGAACCCGCCCTTGTCAAAACGTGCAGGTTCCCTCGTGATTGTTTTCCTATCATTATGACGCTTGCGGCGTTATACGTCAACATGTGGAGCGTTCGGTCACTTATAGTATGCCCTTTTCCTGCACGGGGACATCAAAACATGACATGAATTGAATATTTTGACGAACTGTAAAAATTATTGTTGAAAAAACGAACGATTGTATTTAATCTATTAAAGATCGTACGCGAACGGTCCTATATTTAAAGTCCTATAGAGGAGTGAAATGGTTTGCAACGTGAAATTCAAGTAGATGAGAAGCTTCCGTTTGGTCCAGGGTTCCTTCTGAGCCTGCAGCATTTGTTCGCCATGTTCGGAAGCACGGTGCTTGTACCGAACATATTCGGCGTGGATCCCGGCATGATCCTGCTGATGAATGGTGTCGGCACGCTGCTCTACATTTTTTTATGTAAAGGAAAGATTCCGGCCTACCTCGGCTCCAGCTTCGCCTTTATCGCCCCGGTGCTGATCGTACTGGAAGGCGACCCGGAAGCCAACTACGGCAAAGCTTTGGGCGCCTTTATCGTGACGGGGATCATCTTCTGTCTTGTGGCGCTCATCGTTAAATATGCGGGAACCAAATGGATCGACTTCGTATTCCCGCCTGCGGTTATGGGTGCTATCATTGCGATGATCGGGCTTGAACTGGTTCCGGTTGCCGCAGGCATGGCTGGTTTTTTGCCGGAAGAAGGGCAGTCCATCGATCCTAAAATCATTACCATCTCGCTCGTTACCCTCGGAGTTACGGTGTTGGGTTCCATCTTGTTCCGCGGCTTCGCCAAAATTATCCACATCCTGATCGGGATCGTTGTCGGATATGCGCTTTCCTTTGCGCTTGGGGTCGTGGACACGGAGAAAATCGCGAACGCGAAGTTCCTGTCGGCCCCGGAGTTGACAACCCCGGTTTTCGATAGCGGGGCGATCTGGACCATCATTCTGGTTTCGCTCGTAGTTATCGTAGAGCACATCGGCCACCTGCTGGTAACCAGCAATATCGTGGGCAAAGACCTTTCCAAGGATCCTGGCCTTCACCGCTCCCTGCTCGGCAACGGTATTTCCACCATCTTGTCCGGATTTGTTGGTTCCACGCCGAATACAACGTACGGCGAAAATATCGGTGTCATGGCTTTGACGAAGGTGTACTCCGTGTTTGTCATCGGAGGCGCCGCCATTATTGCCATTATTCTTTCCTTCTCGGGAACATTTTCCGCCGTTGTAGCGAACATTCCAACACCAGTTATGGGCGGCGTGTCTCTCTTGCTGTTCGGGGTAATCGCAGCTTCCGGCCTTCGAATCTTCGTGGAACAGAAGGTGGATTTCTCCAAAGCAAGCAACATGATCTTGGCTACAATCGTACTGGTAACAGGAATCAGCGGTGTAACCTTGAAGATTAACACGGTCGAGCTGAAGGGCATGGCCCTGGCTACCATCGTAGGTGTTCTCATGGCCCTCCTCTTCAAAGTCTTCGAGATTACCGGCCTCTCCAATGAAAAGAATGATGAGCCGCTCGTGGAAAAAACGCCGGATTGAACCGACAACTTTATTGAAAAACAGAAAAATGCCCTGAGCTGATTGCTCAGGGCATTTTATTATTTCCCGGGTAAATCGGGAAGAATAGTGTCGTTTACTCGTACTGCATCAACGTAAATACATCGATGTCATCCAGCTTCGAGCGGCCGTTCAAATCCGTCAGCTCGATCATGAAAGCAGCGCCAACAACGTTTCCGCCCAATTGACGGATGAGGTTAACCGAAGTCGCAATCGTACCGCCTGTTGCAAGAAGATCATCCGCAATCAATACATTTTGCCCTTTCTCGATTGCATCGGTATGCATCGCCAAGCGATCTTTACCGTATTCGAGGTCATATCCCACTTCAATCGTTTCGTAAGGCAGCTTGCCGCTTTTGCGAATGGGCGCGAATCCCACGCCAAGCGCGTAAGCCAGCGGAGCACCCACGACGAATCCACGAGCTTCGGGACCAGCTATCACATCAATTTTGAGATCGGAAACCAAGACCTTCAGTTCCTCGATGGCTTTGCGATATACCTCACCATTCTTCAGTAGTGTGGTAATATCCTTGAAGCTGATCCCCGCTTGCGGAAAATCGGGAATGACACGAATATAATCTTTAAAATCCAAAATAATCTCCTCCTGTATAGTTGCGGTTAAGATACGCCTTTTGTACGGGACGTCATCCACTGGGTTAACTGTTCGGTACCGGCATGCAGCAGATGCTGCTCCATATCCGCCAAGTCGCTTAATTCCCGGAAGTGACGGGAAGCGTCGAGCGGTTTTTTCTCCGGCTTCGGAACAAAGGTAATTTGTCCCTGGTCTCGCTGAATGAATGCCAATTCTTCAAAGACATCCAGTACTTTGACCAGCATACGCGATGATAACGAAGTCTGCTTCTGTAGACGTGCTAAGACCTCTTTCTCCGACATGGGAGCGGACGTCAGTCCAGCGAGTGAAACGTACAGCTTCTTAAACTGTTCCCGGTCCGGAATTTGCAGCCGTTCGCGCAGGTTCCGGGTCGGATGTAACATAAATATATTGGGAACGGAATGGAAGGCTGACATGAATGCAGCGAGCTGCTCAGCCGTCTCCGGTACATCCAGTACGAACAAAACGGAAATGTCTTCTTGACTGCCGCTCGCGGCGATTTCATTATCCGGCACGATGCCAGCATTCCTATCATATACCCAAAGGCACATATCATACAATTGACTTTTTATTTCCGGATGTGAATCTTTTGCGTACACCACCGCGGAACGGACAGCCGGGCACCGCAGATGCGGCTCCAGTTCAGCTCTCCACCTCTGGATCTCCCGGATCGGCTCTTTGATCCCGCGGTAATCAAACACCTGCTGATAAGGGGCGCAGATATCCTGAATCATGAGCTGCACTTTACGGCTCCCGTTCCATTCATTGACGGAAAGCTCGCCCAGCACATCCACAACCGAACCCACCGGCAGAATATCGGCAAGATGGCCCCAGCCGAATGAGATCGCATCGATAACCTCCCGCTCCTGCTGCAAACGAAGCTTCAGATGCTTCCCCTCTTTGCCGATCTTGCGGACGTCCTTGACGACAACGTTCCGAAAAACTATCTTCGGTACGGCATTCGCCATGCCGAACGGGCCTAACTGTTCCATCTGTTCCAGAATGGGTACGGATACCTCCGACAAACTGGCTTCCAGGTCCGCTTCGCAAACGGCAATCAGATGCTCTGCTTCGAGCGCATCCTCCGCATATCGATGAAGCCCCTGTTCGAATACCTCCAAGCGGTCTCGATGGAGGCTCATGCCGGCTGCGGAAGGATGGCCGCCAAAATGGTCCATGACGTCTTTGCAAGAAAGCAGAGCCGCATAGATATCGAATCCGGGAATCGAACGGGCAGAGCCTTTACAGTTTCCCGTTTCGGGATCAATTCCAAGTATTACAACGGGGCGGTAAAAGCGCTCCAGGATTTTGGAAGCCACGATGCCGACCACGCCGACATTCCAGCCCTCGCCCGCCAATACGATAACAGGCGGGATCTCCTGTCCTCCCCAGCGGTTTTGAACCATCCCCAGCGCTTCCTGGACGATGTTTTCGACCACTTGCTGCCGATCCTTGTTCAGCCCGTCCAGCTCCCAAGCAAGGCGCTCTGCCTCTTCCCTGTGTTCCGTAGTAAGCAGCGTCACGGCACGGCCTGCATGATCCAAACGGCCGCTGGCGTTAATCCGTGGTGCCATGGAGAAGGCCACGTTAACGGCCGTCACCTGCTCTACATGAATTCCCGAAACCTCAAGCAAGCTGCGGATGCCTTCATACCGCGTTTTTCGCATCGATTCGATCCCGTGCTTCACAAGCACCCGATTCTCTCCCGTGAGCGGCATCAAGTCAGCGATCGTTCCGATCGAAACGATCTGGAGCCATTCCTCCGGCGGGTCACCCACGAGAGCCTGTGCCAATTTGTAAGCCACGCCTACGCCGGCCAGCCCCTTAAAGGGATACGGGCATGTCGGGATCTTCGGATTGATCAATGCATATGCCTCAGGCAGCAACTCAGGCGGCTCATGATGGTCGGTGACGATGACGTCGATGCCAAGGCTGTTGGCATACGCGATTTGCTCGACCGCACTAATCCCGGTATCTACGGTAATCACCAGACTGACCCCTTGCTGATGGGCCCAATCCAGCGCATGATTATGTAAGCCATAACCTTCATTGGATCGGTGAGGGATATAAATATCATAAGATGCTCCCAAATCACGCATGAGATGAATCATCAATGATGTGCTGGAAACCCCGTCCGCGTCATAATCGCCGTAGATCAGAATATGCTCCCGATCCTCCAGCGCTTTGCGGATACGCGGCACGGCCTCCCGCATTCCCAGCATGAGATAAGGGTCGTGCGTCAGCTCAAACGTTCCATATAAAAATTCCCGGCCATCCTCGGCTGATTGTATCCCCCGGGACGCCATGAGGGAAGCCACGATGGGTGGCAGCGACAAATCATGGGCCAGCCGTTCGGTGATCGTTGACGCTGCCTCTCGTATTCTCCATTCATATTTGGAATACAGCACAGGGATTCACCTTCCTTTTCCTGCCTATTTCCTGCTGTCTTAAAAGCTCCGGCCCTTATTGCGGCAGTGTCGGCATATCGTTGTCCATCAAGTCATAGTTCGATTTATACGGGTAACCGGGTTCATAAGGCACAACGTGAACCTTGGCATCCGTAACCTGAATAAATCGATGGGTCAACAGCTTCCGGATTCGCTCGGCAATTTCCTGAGCTTCCAATACGGACGTTCTCGGATTCACGGTGATTTTCACTTCGATGTTCACGTGGCGAATCTGTCCGTATTCCTGAACCTTCAGCTCCTCGATCGTGATCACGCCGTGCACCCGCTGAATCGTATCCATGAATTCGGCTTCGTGTTCATGGCGTTTCTCCTCCGCAAGCGTTCCGTAAACGGAATGAACGATGAGTATATATCCTTTCCGGACCACAAGACAAGCCACGATAAGAGCCGCTATGGAATCCATGTAGAATAGAGGCGACCATTCAAAATAAGAGCCTGCCATGGATAGCGACACGCCGATCAATACCGTTAAAGATGAATATAAGGCAAACCGATGATCAGCCAACAGCATTTCATACCGGGGATCATGCAGTCTTTTCATCTGCCAGCTTTGATATTGGAATACCGCTTCGTTCACCGCCATCGATATGAAAATCGCAAGAAGCGCCGATGTGGCCGGCGGCTCAAGGTTGTCCGATGCCATGGTCTGGATCGCGGATACCGCAATTTGAATGCCGCCCATGATCAATAACACGGCAAACAAGATCGATATGACGGGCTCCGTCGTATTCGAAACGTTCCGTTTGTCCCGCATCGGACTTTTCGTGCCGAATATACCAAGGCTTGGCAAACGGTCCACCAATAAAGTTACGGCATTCGCCGCAGAATGCAGGGCATCTCCGATGAGAGCCTTGCTGCCGGATAAGTAACCGGCTATCCCTTTGCACAAGGCTAATGCCAAATCCGTTACAATGCCTGTCCATAGGACAGTCTCCGTATGATTCAAGCGTTCATTGCTCACTTGAGGCCCCCCTCAATGTCACTGTCGATCCTGTACTCGTCATGCTGCCTGCTGCTAACTTTAGAAAGCCGCGTCGCCTGCGACGCGGCTTTCACTTGTATAGGATCTTCTGATATCTGGACTGCAAACGCCGCCCTGCAGCGGTTTAATTAAATTTCGATTTTATCTTTGCTTGGCTTCGGCGAATTCGGCTTATTGTTCACATTGCGGCCTTTAAGAAGGAGCCACAACGGACTTGCGATAAAGATCGAAGAGTACGCGCCGAATGCCAAACCGATACAAATAGCCAGCGAGAACATCTGGATCGACTCGCCGCCCAAGAGGAGCATGAAGAATGCAGCGATGAATACGGACAAGGCCGTATAAATCGAGCGCCCGATCGTCTGCGACAAACTTTTGTTAACCAAATCCTTGAGATCCGAGACCCTCTTAATCTTCGCAAACCGCAGGTTCTCCCGGATCCGGTCAAAGATAACGATGGTATCGTTGATCGAATAACCAATGATGGTCAGGACGGCGATGATGAATGTCAAGTCTACCTCTAATCCAAGGATGGAGAAGATACTGATGACAACGAAAGCATCATGCAGGAGCGCTACGATCGCTGCAATCGCAAACCGCCATTCAAAGCGGATGCTGACATAGATGATAATCCCGATACAGGAAATCAGTACGGCATAAATGGCGTTTCGGCCCAGCTCTTTGGCCATCTCGGGGTCAACCGTATTAATTTCGAAGGTTGACTTCTCGTCCAGCTTCTCGATGCCGGAACGAAGCTTCTGATCCTGATCCTCGGTCAGCACCTCGCTGAATCGGATGTTGACGCGGTCATTACCCGGTGTAACGCTCGCATCCTCCCCGATTCCGGCATCCTCTAATACGGTATTGATTTGCTCCGTGGTCAACGGTTTGGAGAGTGAAATATCCACGTTCGAGCCGGATTGGAAATCAACTCCGTAGTTAAGTCCGCGAGTCAGGAGAAAAACCAAGCCCAAAATCGTAATTACAATGGATAGTACGTAGAAAATTCTGCTTTTGCCTACGAAATCGAAGTTCTTAAAGCTCACGAATGTCACGCTCCTTTACGCCATAATGGCTCGGTTTGCGGGCCCAACCTATATTCACAAGCAGATTGAGCAGGAAACGGGAGAAATAAACGTTCGTGGCAATACTAACGATGATCTCCAAAATCAATACAAGGGCAAAACCTTTTACCGCACCGGTACCGAATCCGAACATGACAGCGGCAACGAGAATCGTCGTCAAGTTAGAGTCCATAATGGCGCGCAGGGAGGATTTACCGCCTGATTTCACTGCAGATGGCACGCTTTTGCCTGTCTTGATCTCTTCCCGAATGCGTTCATAGGTGATAATGTTGGCATCCACCGCCATACCAATACCTAATATAAATGCCGCAATGCCTGGAAGCGTCAACGTAAAGTCGGCCCATACGAAAATAAGAATCAGCAGCCATGTGTGCAAAATAAGTGCGAAACTTGCCAGCAAGCCCGGTACGCGATATCGGATAATCATGAACAGCAAAATCGCGACGGAAGCGATCAGACCGGCTTCTAAAGTTTTTGTAAGAGATTGCATGCCAAGCGTAGCCCCTACGCTCTGCGAATATTTCTCGACCAGTTTCAGCGGCAGGGCGCCGAGATTAATCGTATCCCGGATCTGCTTGGCTTCATCCAGCGAGTAGTTCCCTGTAATTTGCGCGGTACCGTCCGTTAATACGGCTCGTACCGTCGGAGCTGACAGCAATTGGTCGTCCATGAAGATAGCCAGCTCTTGACCGAGAAGACGTTCTGTAATTTCAGCAAACTTCCCTTTGTCCTTCACTTTAATATCTATCATAGGCTGATTAAGCTGGTCATAGGCTACCGATGCGCCGTTCTCGACGAAATCGTCGCCGCGGAGCTCTATTTTACAGAACTCCTCGCCTTCTTTACAGCCGTCATTGCTTCGGAATGTGAGGTTCGCAGGTTCTTTCATTGTTTTTCGAACTTCGGCCTCATCCGTTACGCCCGCCACCTTCAAGCGAATCCGATTCGCCCCTTCCGGCGTAACCTCAGGCTCCGATGTTCCCATCGCATCCGCACGCTTTTGTAAGCTCTTTGCGGTTTCCTGCAGCGCTTCTTTGGTAACCTGCTGCCCTTCCATCAACGGTTCTGCTTCATAAAGGATTTCGAATCCACCCTTTAGATCCAAACCTAGACGGACGTCTTTCAGCAAGCCTGGAGTTGTAACGGCCATTAAAATAGTGATCACGAGCACGGTTCCGACGAAACTGATAATTCTCTTCATGCCGTCCCTTGTTCCCCCTTTTTACTCAATATTCCTATTATAGCGATGTCATAAAACCCAGTCAATTTATCAAAATTTGTCGGGCTTATGGATGAACCCTTATATCCGCAAGGCAAAAGGGACCTCTTCGATTAATCGAAAGAAGATCCCTTATATGCTGATATTGTCATATAGTTCATCAAGGCTGTTGCTTTCAAGGACAGAATGTCGTTGACCAATTGGTGGAGGGGTGGAACGCCTTCCTTTTGGTACTTGCTGCTGACACAGTTCCAAATATCGTCGCTCGTCACATACTCGTACCCAATCAAATGCATTTCCTCAACCTTGCTCAAGCATACCATCTCAATGGTGCTCATCAATTCTTCCTCGCTCATTTGCTCGAGTTCCATGCATATGGCCTCCTCACTGAATCCCTGTTGTCCCTAAGTTACATTCGACATGACATATAGCTTTCCTTCTATTCCTACCATGTCCAGAAAAAAAAGTAAAGTCATCAGATGGGACAGGTAGGGCATATCCATAAGAATAGCCATGTCGTGTCAACGTATTCAGCCTGAACCAGGGAGTGGGATGGACAGTGAACAAGCAATCGTTTATTAAAGGAACGCTGATTTTACTTGCAGCCGGCATATTAAACCGCCTACTCGGTTTTATCCCCCGGATCGCCCTTCCCCGGATCATCGGACCCGAGGGTGTCGGAATTTACCAATTGGGCTACCCCTTCTTTATCGTGCTCGTGACTATCATCACGGGTGGTATTCCGCTAGCCATTGCCAAAATGGTCGCCGAAGCGGAAGGTGCCGGGAAGCAGGATGCTTCCAAGCAAATTCTGCATGTCAGCCTGATGCTGACGATTACGGCGGGAGCCCTCTTCACGGGACTCAGTCTGCTGCTTGCTCCTTGGGTAACCGGTGTCCTTTTGCCGGACGAGCGTGTATATCAAACCTTCATCAGCATGACGCCCATGATGATCATCATTGCCGTTTCGTCGGTCTACCGGGGATATTTCCAGGGCAAACAAAATATGATCCCCTCTGCAAGCTCCTCCGTTATCGAGACGATAGTCCGAATTATATGCATGTTGTGGTTTGCGCATCTCCTGATGCCCAAAGGCATCGCTTACGGGGCAGCCGGGGCCATGCTTGGAACAGCCGTGGGCGAGCTGATTGGCATGATCGCGCTGCTGCTGCAATATTCCGGCGAGGGTCGAAGAACGAACAAACTTTTGCCTAAGCCGCAAAAAGTCGTATCTGAAAAAAAAGCGCCGGAAGACTCTCCTTCGAATAAAGGCATCCTGAAGCGGTTACTCGGCATTGCATTGCCTGTAACGGGCGGAAAGATGGTGGGGTCCTTCTCCTACCTGCTGGAAACGATACTGACCAATCGCAGCCTCGCCATGGCAGGTATCGCGACATCCGTGGCCACCGCCCAATACGGCGCTCTGCAAGGCATGATCATCCCGCTCCTGCTATTGCCCGGTGCATTGACCGTTTCCCTGGCCATCTCCCTGGTGCCTTCCCTATCGGAGGCAGCAGCCCGCAACGACCGGCCTACCATCCATAAGCGAATGAATCAATCCCTTCGGCTGGCTCTCGTCTCGGGAGCTCCGTTTGCCATCATTATGTTTGTCCTGGCCGAGCCGCTGTGCCTGCTGCTCTACGACAACGCCGAGATTAGCGATATGCTCAAAATCATGGCGCCCTTTGCCTTGTTTCTGTATGTGCAGTCCCCGCTTCAAGCTGCCTTGCAGGCATTGGACCGCCCGGGACGGGCTTTGTTGAATACCTTATTCGGTGCGATCATCAAGATGAGCCTTATCGTGTATTTGGCTTCCAACCCCGCCTTCGGCATCATAGGGGCCGTCATTGCCATCATCGTTAACAGCATCGCGGTTACATTGCTTCACGGTTTTAGTCTCTCCAGGCTGATCGGCTTTCGGTTCCGCCTGCTCGATTATGTCAAAATCGCTGCCGTCATGATCATTATGGGTGCCTGCGTTCTTTACGGATATAGACATCTTCCGTTCTCGACGACCCCCTGGCTGCAGTTTTGGACCTCTATCGTGGTTGGCATTCTGGTCTATTTCATCATGATTTTTATGACCAAGCTGGTAACGCCCCGGGATCTGGAACGCGTCCCTGTCGTCGGTACCTGGTTCAACAAGTTTAGCCGCCGCTAGTCCCTGTCTTTGCGGTCGATGTAAATTCGTCCTTTATGGTCGATGGAGCATAGGAAGATATCTTTAAAATCCTTGGCTCCGTGGTTTTGAATCTCGTTTTTCAGCCAGAACCTTGTTTTTTCAATTAGTTCAAGGTTTTCGTCCTGCACCTTTCCATCCAATATAAGCGGAATGGGCAGTCCTTCGTACGTAATTTTATCGTATGGAATATCAACAACGGTAGGGTTTCCTGTTTCGGATTTGGCCTTGGATAAAGTACCTGAAGAATGAGTGGAGCTTGAGGCGTTGGAAGAACTTGATGAACTATTCGAGCGGTTCGAACCGTTGTCCGCATCTTTTGGAATCACGGTGAGCTGGCCGGAAGTTTCGAGAATCGCAAATTCCACGTCTGCCAAACTGTCGATGTCCTTCCCTCTTAATTGCTGCATCAGATCATCCAGATTGTAGCGAAGCTTTGACATCTCTTTGCGGTGAAGCTTGCCTCGGGATACCAGTATGCTGGGCTTTCCGTCCGCAAACAGCCGTATGCTTCGATTTTTCAGGCCGATGTAGGCAAGTCCTACCTGAATGGCAACCAACACGGCGATCGGAGCTAGTCCGTCCCAAATCGGTTTATGGACATCTTCGAGGACAAAAACGGCGATCTCTGCGATCATGACGGATATGACCAAATCGAAGATAGACAGCTTTCCGATTTCCCGTTTGCCCATGATTCTCATGGTAGCAAAGATGACCACATACATCAGAACGGTCCGCAGAATCAGAATAGTCAGATGAGACATAAACAATCCCTCCCTAGCTTGTCGAACATTCTCATGTACAGCTATTCTGGCCTGCCGCAGCTCTTCCCATTCGATTACAATTGATTAATTAATGGTAATCCTGCAAAACCCGATGCAAAATGTTCAGGTTGTACTATATGTACAGGCTTGGCCATACAATGGAATTATCAAGATTTGTTAAGGGGGATGATTCATGGAACCGATCCGGCGAGTATTCACTTTCAGGATCACCAATCCGATTCTTTCAGGACTATTGTATTCTTATTTCTGGATGTTTCTTGGCGCATTGACGCTATCCCTGCTGCTGTGGGGCAGCGGACTGGCCGAGGATGATTTATCGTTCTACACGTTTCTGGTACATGCCGTCGCGGCCTTTATTGGTGGCTGCGTGAGCGGCAAACGCGCAGGTAACAAAGGCTGGTATTATGGCTGCCTGACCGGGCTGGTATACGGGATTACGCTGCTCGTCATCGGCTTTCTAGCCTTGGATAGTTCCTTGTCGCTCGGAGATTTGACGCTGATTGGCACGGTTTTTGCTGCCGGCGCCATCGGGGGAATGTTCGGGGTTAACTTAAAAAAATAAAACCTCACAACGAATACTCTTTGGAGCATTTCACGCCCAGTGCTAAAAAACAAAGGCCGATTCCTAAAAGGAGTCGGCCTTTGTTTATGGCGATGACTTTCCATATGTAGGTGAAACGAGATTATGCATCCGTATTCACGCTATGGCTTACCGAGTTGCGGTCGAACGTCAACTTCGTTACGTCGTTCACTTTCAAAACCACGATGTCGTCGGTAATCTCCACGATCGTCCCGTGAAGGCCTCCGATCGTTACCACTTTATCGCCTTTGGACAAGGCGCTAAGCATTGCGTTTCTTGTTTTCTGTTTCTTCTGCTGTGGACGGATAAGCAGAAAATAAAAGATGACGAACATCAGAACGAAAGGCAAAATCAATCCTAAAATGCCTCCGCCGCCTTGAGTCTGTCCTGCTGCGAGTTCAAATGAACCAAACATTTCTTTCCCCCCTTTCACAAACTTATCATGATGGCCATGATCTTGCTTTAGAACCCTTTTTCATTATCGTGTAGGCCGTACTTATCAAAAAACTCATCGCGGAAATCAAGCAGACGGTCTTCCATAATACTCTGACGCACGTTACGCATCAAATTGATCAGGAAATGCAGATTATGATACGTCGTCAATCGCAGTCCGAACGTTTCGTCGCTCTTGATCAGATGACGCAGATAAGCACGCGAGTAGTTACGGCAGGTATAGCAGTCGCATTCCGGATCCAGCGGTCCGTAATCCCTGGCATATTGAGCATTTCGAACGACAAGACGGCCTTGACTTGTCATCGTTGTCCCGTTGCGGGCGATCCGCGTCGGAAGCACGCAATCGAACATATCCACACCACGAATCGAGCCCTCAATCAACGCATCCGGTGATCCGACTCCCATCAAATAGCGAGGCTTATTGTTCGGCAGCAGGGGCACCGTGTAATCCAGCACTTCATACATAAGCTGCTTCGATTCTCCCACACTAAGTCCACCAATAGCATAACCCGGGAAATCCATGGAAGTCAAATCACGGGCGCTCTGACGGCGAAGATCCTCATGCATGCCTCCCTGGACGATGCCGAACAGGGCTTGGTCCTCCGGTCTGGCATGACTCTTCAGGCAGCGTTCAGCCCAGCGGGAAGTCCGCTCGGTGGATTGTTTGACGTACTCATACTCCGCAGGAAAAGGCGGGCATTCATCAAAGGCCATCATAATATCAGATCCCAGCGCGTTCTGAATCTCCATTGCGACCTCCGGAGAGATGAACAGTTTATCTCCGTTCAAATGCGAACGGAAATGTACGCCCTCTTCCGATATTTTTCTCATTTCCGCCAAGCTGAATACCTGGAAACCGCCGCTATCGGTCAATATCGGCCGGTCCCAGTTCATGAATTTGTGCAGTCCGCCTGCTTCCTTCACAATATCATGTCCCGGTCGCAGGAAGAGGTGATAGGTGTTGCTCAAAATAATATGCGCATCCATCGCTTTAAGCTCTTCCGGGCTCATCGTTTTTACGGTTGCCAACGTTCCCACAGGCATGAACGTCGGCGTATCGATTACGCCGTGAGGAGTGTGCACTCTGCCGAGCCTGGCGCCCGATTGTTTGCACGTTTTAATATGTTCATAAGTAACAGCTGCTGCCATTGTAATAACCAACCTCCGAAATTAATAGATAAACATCGCGTCGCCAAAGCTGAAGAAACGGTATTCTTTGTCAACGGCTTCCTTGTACGCATGCATGATGTGTTCGCGTCCGGCCAGTGCGCTGACCAGCATGACCAGCGTGGATTTCGGCAGATGAAAATTCGTAATCAGCGCATCCACCACGGTAAAAGAGTATCCAGGATAAATAAAAATGCTTGTCCAGCCGCTACTCTCGCGCAGAGGCTCGCCCTTTAACTGTGAGCCTACCGTCTCCAGCGTTCTGCAGGAGGTAGTTCCTACGGCGATAACCCGGCCGCCGCGCCGTTTCGTTTCATTCAGCAGGTCTGCCGTTTCCTGGGATAGGGAATAGTACTCTTCATGCATGACATGGTCCTCGACCTGGTCCACGGACATCGGGCGGAATGTTCCCAGTCCCACATGTAAAGTGATGAAGGCGATGTCCACTCCCTTGGCCCGGATTTGTTCCAGTAGAGCCTCCGTGAAATGAAGGCCGGCTGTCGGCGCGGCTGCGGATCCTTCATGCTTCGCGTATACGGTCTGATAACGATCGCGATCATCCAGCTTTTCCTTAATATAAGGCGGGAGCGGCATTTGGCCCAGTTCATCCAGGATTTCTTGGAAAATCCCCTTATACGAGAAGGACAAGGTGCGAGCACCCATTTCTCCTTCCTCCTCAATGACCGCCTTTAGTTTCCCGTCGCCAAAGGAAATC
Source organism: Paenibacillus sp. HGF5 (assembly GCF_000204455.1). Lineage (NCBI taxonomy): Bacteria > Bacillati > Bacillota > Bacilli > Caryophanales > Paenibacillaceae > Paenibacillus > Paenibacillus sp. HGF5. The sequence goes on from NZ_AEXS01000102.1 coordinate 65,708, forward strand.
ACGTTTCCCTTTTTCAGCTTCTTGCCGGGTTTTACGAGTGCTTCCCAGCGATCTTCTCCCATATTCTTCAGCAGAAGGACCTCGGCTTTCGCCCCGGTATCCTCCTTTTCGCCGAACAATCGGGCCGGGATTACCTTTGTATCGTTTAATACGAGCGTATCGCCCGGATTCAGGCTGTCTATGATATCCGCAAACGTCTGGTGGCTTATCTGTCCGCTCTCTTTGTTCAGCGTGAGAAGCCTGGAAGAACTTCGGTCCAGCAGCGGCGTCTGCGCAATTAAGTGTTCAGGTAATTCAAAATCATACAAATCCACATTCATGTCGGTCAGTCCTTCGTTATAGTCGTGTCGCGGTAATAGTGTTGGAGTATCTGCTTATAATCATACCCTTCGTCAGCCATTCCTTTGGCACCCCATTGCGACATGCCCAGTCCGTGGCCGAAGCCTTTACCGGTAAATTTAAAGCCCGGAGAGCTTTCGATTACGCGTGCTGTCCCCGTTCCATTCATCACGACGGTGCCGGAGCCTTTGACGTTACCGTTTCCGCTTCCGGAAATGACGGATACCGTTTGACCGCTCGAAACCGTTGATACCGCACCATTCGCGCTCAATACAGTATAACTTCCGGTCGATTCAATATCAAACAACGTGCTTGGCAGACCGTTAAAAGCCGACCGGAACATATCCGGATATTTTACGTCCAGCACTTGGCCGTTGGCTTTTACCGTAAGAGCCCGCCCCGATGGGCCTCGTTCGGTTACATCCAGCGAAGTAATGGAGGCCGGCAGGCTATTGGCGGTTTTTCCTTTTAAAGTGGCCAGCAATTGATCCGAAGTATAAGGGCCTCGAACCCATTCGAAGCTGTTGGATTCCGCGACTTTGTCCAAGACGACGGCCGTTTCTCCCGGATTCATCTTGCTTACGGGCTGCTCAACGTTCGATTGGATCAGCGGCAGCGGGCGCACGTTGGTATCCTTGGCGGTAACAGTCATATAAGGAAGACCTGCCGATGTTGCATTGCCCGTTTCCTTTACATTATCCTCACGCACGTAACCCGTAACGCCACTCGGAAGAAGCACATGATACCAAGCTTTAAGCGCGGCCTGGGATGAGGAGTCACCAGGGCTTTCCACTGCGGCAAACAGATCGTTACGGTTGCCCCAGACCTCGGTGGAGTCCGCCGTCATCCCACCGCTGTTGGAGGAAAACACGGTTTCCACGATTTTGCCGTCTTTCATGACGACTTCGCCGTCGGTTGCATCCACTGCCTGAATAATGCTTGGATACTCATAAGCCGTCCCATAATAGGCCTGGCTCAGCGTGGTGTCCACGACATGCGCTACTTCGAACTTATTTCCTTGGAAGAGCGCATAGCTGCGCGCTGCCACGGCCTGTGCCTTCAGAGCCTCGGTTCCCCAAGAAGACGGCACCTCCGCCCCCACGACGGAATATAGGTACTGCTGGAACGGCAATTCGTTGACGAGGTATAATTGACCGTTCTTTTGCCCGATCTCCAAAGCGCCTCGATAGGAGCGATCGGATCGCTCCTTCACATTCGTTCCCGCTCCTGATTTCCCGTCAACCCGCAGAACGGATTGATTACCTGACAGCATGTAATGCGTCACCTCTTGGGGAGCCGCCAGATTCAGGCTTACGTCACTTTTTATGATAAGACCCGGCGTGTTGGCGTTCTGTTCAACCAGGCCGCCGGATACTTTGGCAGCTTCTTTCTTGACGGCAGCGAGATCGGCCGTGTTCGCCGCTTCGCCTACCCACACCTCATAAGCCGAAGCTTCCCCGGTCGGCACCATGACATTGAATGCATCCAGACCGGCATCGGCGTACGCCTTACGCACGGTCTCCGCCTCAGTCTCCGATCCGTACGATCCGGCGGACAGATGCAGCGCGCCTTTAACGGCGGGCGTTTGCCCATTCAGATATGCAGCCGCTGTCTTCGCTGTCCGAGCAGCCGCATCCGCGGCCGCTTTTTCTGTACCGTACATGCCGGCGTACAGCTTGTACATCTTGCCATCCGCAAACAGCATCGGCTTGTCACTTGTCGCCTGCAGCTTTTTGGCTGCTTCCGAAGCGGCTTTCCAATCCGTTGTCTCAAGCACCTTAACGCGGTATGTATCCACGCTCACACGGACCTGCTGGTTCGCAGGGATACTCATCAGAGTCTGATGAGTACCGGAAGCAAGCAGCGATGCCGTCAAAGCCTCGGCGGATTTCAGGGTCACGGCATTCGTCGTCGATTTATACTGGCTTCCCAGATCCAGGAACATCGCAACCCGAATCGTATCTAACGAAGGGGCGGCTGCTTGCACGGCGGGCGCGCTCCATATGCTTCCGGCAACAGCCAGCGACAAGAGTCCTTTGGTGGTCCAACCGAATAATGATTTCGTCCAGTTCCTATCCATGTATGTCTTTCCTCCTGTAACTAATTGGATATGGTATATGGCATAAACGTCATGATTCCATCAGCTAGCGGCGATCCTCAGGAAAGGGAATGCCTAAATGCTGATAAGCTGTAGGCGTTACGACGCGTCCCCGCGGCGTACGCTGCAAATAACCGATCTGCAGCAGATACGGTTCATAAACATCTTCGATGGTTTGGCTTTCTTCCCCGATGGTTGCGGCAATGGTATCCAGTCCCACAGGTCCTCCGCGGAAGCTCTTGATCATGGCGTTCAGCATTTTGTGATCGATAAAATCCAAGCCCATCGGATCGATTTGGAGCATCTTCAGCGCTTCCTGCGCGATGCTTGGCGTGATCATGCCGTCGCCCCGAACCTGTGCATAATCGCGGACCCGTTTCAAGAGGCGGTTCGCAATGCGCGGTGTCCCTCGCGATCTTAGGGCAATCTCTTCTGCGGCCTCCCCCAATATCTCGATCCCCAAAAGATCGGCATTGCGTGACACAATGTAGCTCAGCTCATCTACCGTATAGAATTCCAGACGGCTTACCACACCAAAACGGTCCCTCAGCGGCGCTGAGAGCAAGCCAGCCCGGGTTGTGGCGCCAATAAGGGTGAACGGCGGGAGATCCAGGCGAACGGAGCGTGCGCTTGGCCCTTTCCCGATCATAATATCCAGCGCAAAATCCTCCATGGCCGGATACATCACTTCCTCTACCGTCCGGTGCAGCCGGTGGATCTCGTCAATAAACAGGACGTCCCCTTCCTGCAGATTGGTCAAAAGCGCCGCCAGATCGCCAGGCCGTTCGATGGCCGGGCCGGACGTCGTCCGCAGATTAACGCCAAGCTCATTGGCGATAATATTGGCCAGCGTCGTTTTGCCAAGTCCCGGAGGACCGTACAGCAGCACATGGTCAAGCGCCTCGTTGCGCATTTTTGCAGCCTCGATGTACACCTTCAAATTTTCCTTTACTTGATTCTGTCCTATATATTCAGCCAAATAACGCGGACGCAAACTAAGCTCGACAGCCTGCTCGTCCATCATCAGATTGGCGGAAATAATTCGATCGTCCATCTATATAACTCCTCTCTTGCAGCGATGCTCTATCTATCCAGCGAATAGCTGCTGCAGTGCCCGTTTCATGAGCACATCGACGGATTCGCCGCTTGCGCCGGAATCCTTGATCTTCAGCCAGACTTTATCCAGCTCGCTATCCGTATAACCAAGCGCCTTCAAGCCCTCGCGAGCCTCGGACCATGCCGAGCCGCCATCATCCGATTCCGGCTCCTGGATGGCAAAAAGACCGGTCATCATGCTCGCATTCCCGAAGCCCTCAAGCTTATCCTTAAGATCCAAAATCATGCGCTGCGCTGTTTTCTTGCCGATTCCCGGAAGTTTGATCAAGAAGGATATATTCTCTTGATAGATCGCGGAAACCACATGATCCGGAGATCCTCCGCCGAGTATGCCGAGCGCCACGCGCGGGCCGATTCCCGAGACCTCGATCAGCTTACGGAACAGCTTCTGCTCCTCCCGCGTCGGAAACCCAAACAGCAGAATGGCATCCTCACGGACGTGATGATGGGTGAAAACCGTCACGGTTCCTTCCGTTTTGGCAAAAGCATACGGATTCGGACAAAACACCCGGTATCCTACGCCTTGAACATCCAGCACAATATATTCACTCTCTAAGTGGACAACCTGTCCCCGTAAAAAATCGATCATTTTCGCAATACCTCATTTAATTTGGAATTAAGTGTATAGGAATGGGCGTGGCAGATTGCCACGGCCAGAGCATCCGCCACATCGTCGGGCTTGGGGATGCTCTGCAGCTTCAGGAACATCCTGACCATTTCCTGTACCTGCTTCTTCTCTGCCTTGCCATAGCCGACGATGGCCTGCTTAACCTGCATAGGCGTATATTCTGCAATCGGGAGTCCGCGCTGGACCGCCGCCAGTATGAGAACTCCTCTCGCCTGGGATACGGACATCGCGGTGGTGACGTTGCGGTTAAAAAACAATTTCTCGAATGCAACGGCCTCCGGCTCATATTTATCGATAAGCTGCAGCATGCCTTCATACACGTGATGCAGCCTCTCTTCATCCGGTGTATGGGCTTCCGTCTGGATGCAGCCATACTGAACCGGCGTGACTTTGCTTCCAACCTTATCGACAAACCCGAAACCCACAATCGCAATTCCCGGGTCGATTCCTAAAATGCGCAAACCAATCTCTCCTCTGATGAAGCGAACATATGTATCGTTCTCCCATTATAACAAAAGTTCGGCCTCAGTTGAGGAAAAACTTTGATCCCATCTGCCACAGTTCTATAACTTCCCTGACGGCACCGCCAATGGAACCGCTAAACACAAAAAACTGCCCGGAAAAATTCCGGGCAGCTGCGGCTTTGGCGATGAAGCGACAAGCATAGACGTTTCAAGGGCTAGGGCTCATGACATTTTCGGCCATATCCCGTGCATAGTCGCTAAAGGTTGACAGTACACTGTTGTACTCTTCCATATCTTGAATTCGAATACCCTCTTCAAGCTGCTGAATCACGTCTTTAGGCAGAGAGGATTCCATCGAGCCGACATCCAGTTGGAAGAAGGTGCGCATGACCTTCTCTTCTTCCGGCGGGCCGTCAAACAACGTTAAGTTCCCGTTGGCATCGATGCTCATATAAGCTTGCCGCTTGCAGGCGGGTGAAAGGTCGGATACGGTTTGCTCGAGCCAGACATTGCCTTTATTATCCAATCGTCCCTGCCATAAAGGATTTTTATTCATCAGTTCATAAATGCCGTCCGCCGTTAGCTTTCCCATATCCTGCTCTTCAATGCCGCAGACATACGTGATGCGGACATGAACATGCTTCTTTCCCTTCGAGGTATTCAGCTTCTGCATGAATTCCCTCTGATCCTGCCTGCGTTCCTCCTGCTTATCATCCTCGATTTGCAAGTATTGCATCGTTTCCACAGCCAGCGGCGTTTCATCGAAAGTAGCGGTGAGCAGCCTCTTCATCTGATCGGTTATAGTCTGGCCGGACCATACCATGACACCTACGAGCACTACGATCGAACAGGACCAGATCGCGCGTCTCCAACGTCTCCACCGTTTTCTGAACAGTTTCTTGAAGAAATGAAAAACACTCAAGGTTATCCCCTTCTATTCAATGTTTTTCATATTGTGACCGGGATGCTGTCAAAATATTCAGTTCCGCTCTGCCCGTTGGCATCATTAAACAAAAAAAGATCGCCTTCAGATATACTGAAAGCGATCTTTCGGTTCGAATCGGGATGACACGATTTGAACATGCGACCCCCTGGTCCCAAACCAGGTGCTCTACCAAGCTGAGCTACATCCCGTTAATTAATGCCGGTGAAGGGACTCGAACCCCCACGGTTTCCCTCACGATTTTGAGTCGCGCGCGTCTGCCAATTCCGCCACACCGGCACAAAGAAATTTCATAAGTTAAGCATCTGTTTGTAAAAATGGCACGCCCTGAGAGATTCGAACTCCCGACCTTTTGATTCGTAGTCAAACGCTCTATCCAGCTGAGCTAAGGGCGCATAATGGAGCGGACGACGGGAATCGAACCCGCGACCCTCGCCTTGGCAAGGCGATGCTCTACCGCTGAGCCACGTCCGCATATATGTTATGTATTCCGTTTCCAGCTCTCTTGGTAAAGATGGTGAGCCATGAAGGACTCGAACCTTCGACACCCTGATTAAAAGTCAGGTGCTCTACCAACTGAGCTAATGGCTCTTATTACTAAGAGTTAAAGAATAGCGGAACTGACGGGATACTCTCTCTTCGTTCGAGACTGCGAAGTCTATGCTAACGAAGCTAAGCTCCGACGAACCCAATATGGATTCTCATCCCTGAAGCTAATAAGAATGGCGGAACTGACGGGATTCGAACCCGCGATCTCCTGCGTGACAGGCAGGCATGTTAGGCCTCTACACCACAGTTCCAAGAGGCAATATCGCAATTGCGATATAAATTGGTTGCGGGGGCAGGATTTGAACCTACGACCTTCGGGTTATGAGCCCGACGAGCTACCGAACTGCTCCACCCCGCGTCATTAAAAGGATTGCTAATATGGGGTCCCCGAAAAGTAATCGGAATTTCCTGTGAAGCATATGCTTCACTTTTTGGGGATAAATCATGGTGGAGGCTGAGGGGATCGAACCCCCGACCCTCTGCTTGTAAGGCAGATGCTCTCCCAGCTGAGCTAAGCCTCCAACTGGATTGTTACATTCTTAGATGAATGATACATTAAAGAAAGTGGTGACCCGTAGGGGATTCGAACCCCTGTTACCTCCGTGAAAGGGAGGTGTCTTAACCCCTTGACCAACGGGCCGTATATAAAGTCCTTGCTGGCGGAGAGAGAGGGATTCGAACCCTCGAGACGCTTTTGGCGCCTACACGATTTCCAATCGTGCTCCTTCGGCCAACTCGGACACCTCTCCGTATGGCTCCCCGAACAGGACTCGAACCTGTGACAACTCGATTAACAGTCGAGTGCTCTACCAACTGAGCTATCAGGGAATATGTACCGCTTGGCGACGTCCTACTCTCCCGGGACCCTTCGGTCCAAGTACCATCGGCGCTGGAAGGCTTAACGGTCGTGTTCGGTATGGGAACGCGTGGAACCCTTCCGCCATCGCCACCAAACGTATATTCAGGATACGGCATTGCCAAATGCCGTGACCATCCTCCTTGCAAGCATAGCTTGTACACTTACAATTCAGTTTTGATCACCTGAAAACTAGATACGAAACGATATTTGCGTTGATTAGAATCCGTAGCAATCACCCGAT
>NZ_AEXS01000101.1:0-18154 GCF_000204455.1 Paenibacillus sp. HGF5
GCTCGCCAAGCTGGATGATATCTCCATGGTCATCACGGATCAAGGATGTTCACGGGAATGGATGGATAATCTGTCCGCTCGCGGCATCGAAGTGCTCATAGGGCAATAGCTGATGGAGCTGCTGTCACTGCTGCTGGTGCTGTCTTCCGGACTGACCCATGCCCTTTGGAATCTGTTTACGAAGCGAAGCATTCATAAATCGGTATTTCTGTGGTGCATCCACTCCGTCACGTTAGTCTTTCTGATGCCTTATTTTATCGTGGAGATGTCGGGGCTGCGGCTGGAACTGCCCGTTTACGGTCTTATGCTGCTGTCCATGACCATTCAAGGCTGCTATATCACGCTGCTCTCCAAAGCCTATACCCATGGCGACATGTCTCAAGTGTATCCGTTCATGCGGGGGCTTGGCGCCATGTTGACTTCGCTGTGCAGCCTCGTGTTGTTTCATGAACAATTAAGCACGGCAGGCTATATGGGGCTGAGTCTTATCATTTTTTCGCTGTTTGCTTTATCGGGTTTGAGGCTCAGGGGCCAATCCAGCGTAAACCCCAAAGCTTTGCTGTATGCTTGTCTGGTCGGGCTTTGCATTTCCGGGTATACCCTGACCGACAAAGCCATTCTGGATGCAGGGGTCTCCCCCGTCTCACTGATCCAGTTATCCAACATCAGTTACTTCGTCGCCCTGGTCGTTCCCGTGGCGCTGTCCAGGCAGCTGAAACGGGAATGGTCGGTGAACTGGCGCACGATTCTGCTGGGCTCCATCCTGGCACCGGGTTCATATTTGCTGTTCCTGTTTGCCATGCGGCTCACCCCGCTTGCGCACATTGCGCCGGTCCGTGAAATCAGCACGGTGTTCGGCACCGTTCTGGGCATCATCGTGCTGCGCGAACAGCAAGGCTGGCGGCGAATCGTCATGTCGGCGCTTATCACGATAGGCATCATCACGATTGCCCTATGGGGGTAGGAATCGTCTGCATGAATTCACGAAGATCAAAATGTTCATACCGAGGAGGATCTATCGATGGCTAACCGTGTCGTTATTCTTGGAATTGATGGAGCAGGGGGGTTCATTCAAAACGCGGATGCTCCGAATATTCACGCTCTGCTGAAGGCAGGAGCATACTCTTACGATGCACAGACCGTATATCCGAGCATTAGTGCCGAATGTTGGGGCTCGTTGTTATACGGCGTAAAACCGGATCGACATGGTCTTGATAATGACCGGGCGATTCACGGCAGTATTCCGGAGGACTTCCCCTATGCCTCGCTGTTCAAGCTGGCTCGCCGGCAATGGCCGGATGCCCCCTTGTCTGCATTCAGCTGCTGGGCACCGATCAACACGGGAATCATTGAGAATACGATTAACGTTCATATGGAATCCAAACCGGACCCCGAGCTGGCGGAGGCCATCGTCGATTATATTCATCAACAGCCCGATTTCAAGCTGATGTTCATTCAGCTGGATCACCCCGACGGCGCCGGCCACAAGCACGGATTCGGTACGGATCAGCAGCTGGAGCAAATTGCCGTAACCGATCAGTACGTAGGCATGATAGTCAAAGCACTCGATGATCAGCGGCTGCTGGAAGACACCTGGATCCTTACGGTCACGGATCACGGCGGAGGAGGCGCACATCCTAACGATCACGGAAGCGATCACCCCATGGATATGACCATTACTTGGGGAATTACGGGCCCAGGCGTAAAGCCCGGCCTTATCGAAGCACCGATCAGCATCATGGACACGGCCGCCGTCATCGGTCAAGTACTGGGACTGCCCGCTCAGCCTTGCTGGGAGGGAAAAGTGCCAGAAGGCATACTCTAACTCCAAATAAAAAGCCGGCGTTTACGCGCCGGCTTCTTCTGTACAAAGGACTTCTCCCGTTGTCTTGATGTCCGCAAACCATCTTAGCGTTGCATTCACGTGATCGATGATCTGCTGCGCCGTTAACGCCGAATTGTTCCAGGTGCTGTGGGCATCGGACACCAGCGTGACATCATAACCCAAACTGGATGCTCTCCGGCAGGTGGTATCCACGCATAATTCGCTCTGCATGCCCGCAAGGATTACATGCTCGATGCCCTGCCTCTTCAATTCCTCCTCAAGCGTCGTATGGTAGAAGGAATCCGGTCTTGTCTTCTGAATGACGGTATCCGACATCGCAGGCGTGATCTCCGGATTAATCTTCCACGCCTCCGAACCTGCCATCAACCCTTCGTCATTATGCTGGATGTAAATAACAGGAATGCCGCCGCTTCTGGCTTTTGCGATCAGCTGCTTGAGATTGTGGAGCAATCGATCTCCTTCGTACACCGGATCATTTACTTGAAACATCTCATTCTGCACATCAATGACCAACAGCGCGCTCTTCTTCAACTATAACAACCTCCCGTACAGATCATAATCATCCCTTCCCATTATAGAACGTTTGTTCCTAACTTGTATATCAAAATTTGTGTCTCATTCTTAAGGAAGGAGTACCCTTCCACGCAAAAAAAGGAATCCGCTTTTAAGGGGACTCCTTATCATGGCTGATCGCCCCTCCGGGTCGCTATAAGAGCAGTGATGGTTCCTCTCCGCTACTCTTCTTCGACGCTAATCCGAGGGTTTGCCGACTTCTTTAAGTTATACTGATGGAGCTTTCTCATGGTCTTGTAAAGCTGCTGTAGTTCTTGATCATCCAAAACATCAAACATGGAGGTTTGAAAATCCGACAGCAGCGGGATAATTTCTTCCAGCAAGGCTTGTCCCTTCTCGGTTAGCGAGATGTACTTCACCTTCCAATCCTGCTTGCGGACAATCAGGCCCAGCTTCTCCAGCCGCTTCACCATGTGGGAAACGCCGCCGCCGCTGATGGACAGATATTCGGCCAGCTCCTGCTGAGATAGAGGTTGGTGGGCCATGACCTGGATCAGCACGTCGAATTGGGCAACGGTAATGCAGAAAGGCTGCAAAAACTCATTCGAGATGTGATTGCCGATCTGCTGAAATCGGGTGATCCGAATCCATGACAGCATGGCTAACCGGTTCTCCTGATGAAATCCCAATTGCTTCATAGATCCCATTGACCTCCTCTATCGTAATCACAGTCAATTTATCACTCAAATGATAAGCTGTCAAATCATGTACATAAAGCTGATACCAGCCAGCATCAAGGCTGCCAAGATGCGATATGCCAAGGGTCAGCATGATTACGGGAATAATAAATGTACCGGATGCAGGTCCAACCCGCTGAATACACATAACTTCATATTTGATATATCAAATACTCCTGACTATTGGTCAAAAGACATACCATTTAATCGATATTTCAGTGCTTATCATCTCTATTTAGCGGCTCGGCGGACGTTTCATTCCGAAGTATGACCAGGGGGACTATCACTATATTAAAAGTGATTATGTAAAAAAACCTAATACATACTGAGTTTTTTACTCGAGCGTTTTCCCCATACTCAAACCATAACAACCGTATCTTCTTATTCAAATACATCTTTAAACTTTGACATTCTCCCTACAAAATGATATATCAAATTTAGCGAGGTGATCTCATATGGAACAAATTCCACTATATCAACACATCGTCAACGCTCTAACAGCCAAGATTGAATCCGGGGAGCTTCAGGCTGGAGACCAGCTTCCGACCGAAGCCGAGATTTCGAAGGAATATAAGGTCAGCCGGATTACATCGAAGAGAGCGCTGAACGAGCTGGAGAATGCCAAGCTGATTTACCGGATCCAGGGCAAGGGGAGCTTCGTGAGCGACGCTAAGGCTGATCACCGTCTATTGAGCAAGACAGGCAAAGAGATTCTGCTGATTCTCCCGTTCGCCCATAATCCGGGACTCGGCGATTACGAGAAAGGCATCAACGAATATCTCGCAACGACCGACTATAGCTTGAACATTCAGTCCAATACGATTGTCGGGCAGCGCAAGCTGTTGGAGTCTGCGTTTCAAAGCGCCCATTCGGGATTGATCCTCTACCCGATAAGCAGCATCTCGGATCTTGGCATTCTGTATCAATATCACCTGGCAAAGTACCCGCTTGTGACGATGGACAAGTGCATTGAAGGCATCCCCTTCCTCTCGGTCGTCTCCGATAACTTTGGCGGCGGATACCAAGCCTCCAAACATCTGATCGAGAACAATCACAAAAAAATCGCCTTTATCTCCTCCTTGAAGGTAGAGAATTCCTCTTCCATCCGGGAGCGGTATTTCGGTTACTTGAAGGCTCTGTATGATTACAGCCTGATCGATTACAGCGTCAATGACTTGACCGACCGTTACTTAACCCATGACCACGACAACGGCAGAGAATACTATATTCAGTTTATTCAGTCCGTCGTGAACCAAGGAATCACGGGGATTGTGGCAGAGAATGACCTCATTGCGATCGAGATCATTCAAATCGCCAAGGAGTTGGGCTTGTCCGTTCCGGACGATTTCTCCGTGGTCGGTTTTGACGACATTCATCTCGCGAGCTTCGTTGAACCCAAGCTGACCACCATATCGCAGGACTTTGGACAGATGGGATATCAGGCTGCACGGAACCTCATATCCCTCATAGAGCACCCTCTGGAACACCCTCTTGAGAATGTGGTGATTCCCGTTCGGCTCATGGAACGCCAGACCGTGAAGAAGTTATAATCCGCCTATTCCTCAATAACAAAGGAGACTTTTACATGCTGAACTATGTCGATACCAGACAGGGCACCAACAATCAATATACCTTTTCCAACGGGAATGCACTCCCTTACACGGGTGTGCCGTTCGGTATGAACCACTATGTCGTGCAGACCAAAAACGAAGGAAGCTGGTTCTTCAACCCCAATGACCGCATCTTCCAAGGCATTCGCCTGACGCACCAGCCGAGTCCGTGGATGGGCGACTTCGCCCACTTCCTGATGACTCCGATCGCAGACGACAAAATCAGGGGCTCCGTCTTCACCTGCCAAAGCTCCTATCGACCGGAGGAAGCGATATTCAAGCCTCATTATCTCAAAGTGAAGCAGCAGCGCTACAACATCACCACGGAGCTGGTACCGAGCTGCTATGGCGCGTCGCTGCGCATCAAATATAATTCCGGGCAGCAGGCTGGCCTCGTGCTAAACGTCCATAACCAAAGCGAGTTCCGGGTGGATGCTGCCCAGCGCAAAATTACCGGTTATGTCAGCAACTTCGCAGACTGTCACGATAAAGGATTCCGCATGTACGTGGCCATGAGCTTCAGCAAGGACATGGATCTCTCTGCGACCGGTTACTACGACGCCGAAGGCCAGTTCTTCCCGGAGATCGCTTTCGTCAATGCGGACCAGCATGTCGTCATTCGCTTCAAGGACTGTGAAAGGGGCACCCTGGATGTTAAGCTGGCGACCTCTTTCATCAGCCAGGAGCAAGCGGAGCTTAATCTGACGCGCGAGCTCGACACAACCTTGGACGAACAGAAAGAATTGGCGGCGGAAGCCTGGAATCATTACCTGAACAAAATCCGGGTCTCTCACTCGAACGAGGAATATATGCGCACTTTTTATACCTGCCTTTACCGCATGTTCTTGTTCCCGCAAAAATTCTATGAGCTCGATGCCAATATGGAGCCGGTTCATTACGACACAACGGCCCGATCCGTCAAGAAGGGCGTGCTCTATACCAATAACGGCTTCTGGGATACTTACAAAACCGTATATCCGCTCTATTCCATCATCGCGCCGAAGGAATATGAGGAGATGCTGGAAGGTTTCCTGAATTCTTACCGCGAGACTGGCTTCCTGCCAAAATGGCTGTCCCCGGATGAGCGCGGACTGATGCCGGGCACGCTTATTGACGCGGTCATCGCGGATGCGGCGGCTAAGGGACTCGCCCAGCACCTGCTGCCGGAACTGCTAGAGGCCATGCTGACCGCAGCCACCACGCAGAGCGGACAGAATTGCTATGGACGTCAAGGAACGCTGGACTACATCAAGTACGGTTACGTTCCGAGCAGCTATCATGAGAGCGTAAACCATACGCTGGATTACGCATACAGCGACTACTGCATCAGCCGCGTGGCGGATGTGTTGGGCCGGTCGGACATAGGCGCGCAGTACAGACAAAGCGCGCTCAATTATCAGAATATTTTTGATGCGGAGACCGGCTTCATGCGGGCCAAGGATCAGAACGGCCAGTTCCGTCCGAATTTCAACGACACGAGCTGGGGACTCGATTATGCCGAGGGAAGCGCTTGGCAAACCAGCTTTGCCGTATTCCAGGATTTCCAGGGATTGATCGACGCGTATGGTTCGAAAGAACGCTTTTTCGACAAAATTACCGAATTGTGCAACAAAGCGCCAGACTTCGACGTCCGGGGCTACGGCTTTGAAATTCATGAGATGAGCGAGATGGCCGCCATCGATTATGGCCAGCTGGCGATTTCCAACCAGCCGAGCTTCCATATTCCTTATCTGTTCAACTATGTAGGGCAGCCTGCATCATCCCAGGTGATCCTCAAACAGCTGATGTCGAACCTGTTCAACAGCGGCTTTGATGGTTTCCCTGGCGACGAGGATAACGGCAGCATGTCCGGCTGGTATGTGTTCAGCTCCATGGGCTTCTATCCGGTATGTCCGGGCAGCAATGAATATGTGCTCGGGATCCCGCTGTTCGACAGCGTGAGCATTGAGCTGCCTAACGGCAAACAGATGTTGATTCATACCGATAACAACAATCCGCAGTCCAATTTCGTGGCGAACGTGCAATTGGAAGGACAGGATTACACTAAACTGTACATTACGCATGAGGATATTCTGGCAGGCAAAACCCTCGATTTCCGTCTTGGATTGGCTCCAAGCTACCGTCATTACAGTGCGGAGGAACTGCCGTTCTCGATATCGAAGAAGTAAGAGCTTAAGCTTAACTCGTATCATAAGGGCATCCCATCAGGTCAGCGGCCTGGGGGATGCCCTTTTTTTGCGTCTCCGGCTGTTCCGTCATCGTGACATAATCGGGGTCTTCAGCCGAATGGTCTCCCTTCTCTGATATTGAAATAACAGGAATTTTCAAGATCGCCTCGGGTAACAATACACATGATTCGTACTATGAGCCAATTGCTAAGAAACTGCGGGGTGATTATCGTTGTGGTCCGTCATTGTGTCTTATATTCCGAAGTGGACGATTTTTTTCCAAGCCTTTCTGCTCTGCTTTGTCCCCGTCGTGATGCTGATGTTCGCCAAATGGTTTCACAAGTCTATCAATTCAAGCTTTTCCTTAAAGCCTAACATCCCCTCTTCACCCATGAGGGAGGATAGCGTTTCGCCGGACGCTCCCCTAACGGGACTTTACGATACGGACATCACGTCGGTTCGCCAAGCGATCGGCGGCAATGCGGACGTGGAATTCAGGGAATTTACGATACGGGGCACGCGAACGCGGGCGGTCGTCGTATATGTGGACGGATTGCTGGATAGCGACCTCATCGACACCCATCTGATAAGACCCCTCATGCTGGAGGGAGTTCCGGAAACGGAGCACGACAACTTCAATCGTTCGAGCGATGCCATCAAAGCCTACATCAGCAGCCAAATGCTGCCTGTATGCGAGATCAAGCATGTCCAACAATTATTGGATCTCGTACAAGCCGTTCTTGCAGGCACGCCCTGTTTATTGGTCGATGGGATGCAAGGAGCCTTTTTGGTGGGGTCGGCCAAGGGAAAAAGTCGAAACATAGAAGAACCTCTATCGGAAGCCCTTCTTCGGGGTCCCCGTGTCGGATTTACCGAGAGACTATCAGACAATACAGGCTTGCTAAGGCTTCATGGAAAAAATGAAAGTCTTCAGCTCACCCGATTCGAGGTCGGAAACCGGGTAAAAAAAGACCTGGTCGTCGCCTACATGAAGGATATCGCCGACCCCAAGCTGGTGGATGAAGTCGTTACGCGCATCCGGAAAATCGAAATCGACGACCCGCTTGAATCGGGATACATCGAGCAATTGATTGAAGAAAACGTCATGAGCCCTTTTCAGCAAATCCAAAATACCGAGAGACCGGACAGGGTCATCGGCGCATTACTGGAGGGGCGGGTAGCCCTCCTGCTTGACGGCACGCCCTACGCGTTAATCGTGCCGGTCACGTTCAGCATGCTGCTCCAATCTCCTGAAGACTATTACGAGAGATGGATATCGGGATCCTTTGTCCGCTTATTGCGCTTTCTCTCCGCCCTTCTGGCGCTGCTGGCACCCGCACTGTACATCTCGTTTATTTCGTTTCATCCCGGGCTGATACCTACCAAGCTGGCGTTGACCATTATCGAGACGAGGCAGGGCGTGCCCTTTCCCTCGATCATCGAAGCGCTCATCATGGAGATCGCCATTGAAATATTGCGTGAGGCCGGGATCCGGCTGCCGAAACCCATTGGACCTGCGATGGGCATCGTAGGCGGTCTGATTATTGGCGATGCTGCCGTAAATGCCGGAATTGTCAGTCCGTTTCTCGTTATTGTCGTGGCCGTAACCGCAATCTCTTCCTTCACGATCCCGGTCTACAGCGCCGGCATTACTCTGCGCGTCCTCCGATTTACCGCGATGTTCTTTGCGGCTGTGCTCGGGTTGTTCGGCGTCGTGATGTTCTTCCTTCTTCTGTGCTGTCATCTGGTCAGATTGAAGAGCTTTGGCGTGCCTTACGCAAGCCCCATGGTACCGTACGGCATCAACGACTTGAAAGATTTCCTCATCCGCTTCCCCTTGAAGGTGATGAAGAAACGTCCCCAGCTGTTAAAACCGCAGGATCCCGATCGCCGAAACTAATCATTCCAAGCACGAAATGAGGTGAGGACCATGAGCAGCTCCCGTTTACAGACCAAAGACCAAATTACCACTTCCCAGGCTGCCGTCATGATCATTAACTACATGCTGGGCGCCGGTATTCTCACGCTCCCGAGAACGACGGTAGAGGCTGCCAAAACCCCGGATGTATGGATATCCATTCTGATCTCCGGCATGATCATCATGCTGGTCGGATTCATCGTCGTGAGGCTAGCCCGCAGATTTCAGGGAAAAACCTTTTTTCAATTCGTGCCCGAAATCACTGGTAAATGGGTGGCCTTCCTGTTGAGCTTGCTGGTCATTGCGTATCTCATTACCATTTCTGCTTTTGAAATCCGGGTGATGGCGGAGGTTACGGGGCTATACCTGCTTGAGGGCACGCCCGTATGGATCATCGTGATGACGTTTATGTGGATCGGTCTGTATTTGACCACAGGGGGAATCAACTGCATCGCCAGATTGTACGAGATCATTTTGCCCATTACGCTGTTGTTCTTCATCATTGCAATTCTGCTGAGCAGCAGCATATTCGACATTAAAAATTTAAGGCCAGTGCTTGGCTCGGGCATCATGCCCGTGCTGCAAGGGATCAAACCCTCGCTGTTATCGTTCACCGGTTACGAGATCATGTTTGTTGCCATGGCATTCATGAAGTCGCCCAAGAAAGGCACCAAAGCTATGATCGTCGGCATTACGGTTCCCATGTTGATTTATTTGATCACCGTCATCATGGTCATTGGCGGGCTCTCCATTCATGGCGTACAGAAGAGAACCTGGCCCACGCTTGATTTAATGCGGAGTTTCGAGATGCAGGGCTTGATATTCGAGCGCTTTGAATCCCTGCTGCTTGTCATCTGGATCATGCAAATATTCTCGACCTTTACGGTCGCGCATTACGCGGCATCGTTAGGCCTCTCCCAGCTGATGAAGAAGAATATACACCCCTTCCTCTTCATCATGCTGCCGGTCATCTTCCTGCTCGCCATGATCCCGAAAGATGTGTCGGAGACGTTCAAGCTGGGAGATACCGTAGGTTATATGTCGATTTATTTATTCGGAGGACTGCCACTCATCCTATTATTGATCAGCAAGGTCCGCAAGAAAGGGGTGAAGCCGAAATGAACAAATATTCCCGATATGTGTCGGTAGTAACGGCCAGCATCCTGATGCTGCTGACAACCGGCTGTTGGAGCAGCAACGAGATCGAGGATGTCAGCGTCTATGTAGGCTTAGGACTGGATGCAGCGAATGAATCCCGATTCGAACGGGAGATCAACAAACAAGGAGCGACCTACCCCAAAAGGAAAGTGCTGACGGCGACGGTCCAGATCGTACCCCCGATTACGGGAAAGAGTGAGAAACAAGGCGGATCCAGCTCGTCATTGCCAAGCAAGGCTTATCTGAATGAACAATTAACGGGGGATTCCCTCATTCAGATCTTCCGCCAATTTTCGTTGCGACGAGACCGTCCGCTGATCGGCCACCATCTGAAGGTCATCGTCGTGTCAAGCGAACTCGCCAAACGGTACAGCCTGGAACAGATCCTTGATTTTATTCTCCGGGATAATGATATCCGCCCCAGCTGCCTGGTAGTGGTGAGCCACCGGAGTGCACTTGAAGCGTTGAGCTCCACCGAGCCCGGGGAGATCCCAGCTTTCTACTTGATGGGTCTTGTGGATAACCGCTATCGTTCCAACAAAATCCTTCCCCCGATGTCACTCATAAAGCTGGATAGCACCATGCAATCGGGAGAAAGCTTCCTGCTGCAAAATGTCGTTACCGCCGAAAGCGAGCATAAATTCTCGGGTGCTGCCATATTCAAAGGCAATACCAAAAAATTCATCGGGGAACTAAGCCAGTATGATCTGGAAGGCTTATCCTGGATCATGGAGGACGTGAAGGGAGGGGCACTGAAAACGTACGCTCATAAGACAGGACATACCGTTATTTATGAGCCCAAAAATTCCCACAGCACCATTATTCCCAAGGTTCAGGGAGACGAAATATCATTTCATATCAAAATTCGTTCAGAAGGCAGGTTAATCGAGGATTGGAGTTTTCCGGAGAAGCCCTCATCCGGGAAGTACATCAAGGAAATGCAGCAGGCATTTGAAGAAGAGGCCCGTAAACAAATCCAACAGGTTCTGGATAAAATGCAGCATGTCTATCATGTAGACGTAGGGGGCTTTGGCGATCAGATCCGAATCAAATATCCGAAACTATGGAAAAAAGTAGAAAAGGATTGGGACGAAACCTTTAGCCATATCCCCATTACGTATGAAGTCGACATGAAGATCACGGACTTCGGTTCCTCAACGGATTAAACGAGCGCTGACGATAGGGTCAGCGCTCTTTATGTCTGCTTGCATTTACACCAGAAACATCGCAACGACTGTGGTAACGGCAAGACCCAGCAGCACCGGCTTCAGATTCCGTCTTGCCAGCTCAAACGGGCTGACTCCGCAGATGGCTGCAGCCGGTATCAACGCCCAAGGAATGAGCGTGCCGCCGCCTACCCAGATGGCGGCAACCTGGCCGAGCGCCGTCAGGGTAGCAGCCCCTGAACCGATGGCCGTAGCAAACAGCTGCGCGATTGAGCCGGCGAGCGATATGCCGGAAAAGCCCGAACCGTCCAGACCCGTAATGGCACCGGTGATCGTCAGCGTCACCGAACCTACCGCGCCATTCAGCGGTACCGCATTCGCAAGGGCAACTCCTAGGTCGTTCACGATCCCATGGGATGCGTCCGGAAGCACCTTACCGAACAGCTCGCTGAACGCAGCATCCCCTAGATAAAAGAAAGCCGCAATGGGGATGACGGGGCCGAACACCTTAAATCCGAACATGAAGCCCTCGATCAAATACGAGGTGACCTTCTCCAAACCACGGTTGCGATGAGCGACCAGCGCAATGACGCCGAGGATCAGGACGGCTGTTCCGCCTACCAGGGCCGTCGCATCTCCGCCTTGCAGCTTCAAGATGAACATGGCCGCGACGTCTGCCGCGAACAGGAGCAGGATCGCAATGGCCAGCCATTTTTTCATGCCGGGCGAAATGGCGGCAACGGTATCATCCTCATCGGTACGCGTGGTCAGCGCGTCCCCCGTGCTTTTGATGGAGACCAATCCATCCCTCCAGCTGCCATTACGCTGATCTCTCTTCATCATCCAAAATGCTGCCACGGTCGTTACCAGTCCCATCACGATCACGAGCGGCACACTCGCGGCCATGACGCTGGATACAGGCAATCCGGCTGCATCGGCAGTCAATTTAGGCGCGCCTTGGATGATATAATCGCCCGATAGCGCGATGCCGTGCCCGAACAGATTCATCGCTACGGCCGCTCCCAGGGCAGGCAAGCCGACCCGGATGGCAACGGGAAGCAGGACCGCCCCGATTAACGCCACCGCCGGTGACGGCCAGAAGAAAAAAGAGGTGACCATCATGATGATGCCGATGCCCCAGTAAGCCATAGCCGGAGTACGGAGAAAACGGGTTAACGGGGCCACCATCGTCTCGTTGATCCCCGTCTTGATCAAGACCCGGCTCATGGCCACGATAATGGAAATAATCATGATCGTTCCCATCAGCTCTTTGGTCGCAAAGATGAACGAGTTAAACACACCGGAGACGGATCCGCTCAGCGTCTCCGTTGCCAGAATGCCAAGCGCAAATATACCGGTGATGCAAACCAGCGTCGTATCGCGCCGCCGGATCAACAGCGTCATGATCAATACGATAAACGCCAGGTAAACCCAGTGAATCGCGGTTAAATGAATTCCCATATGAAGCCACGCCCTTTCCCAGGCAGCAGGTTTTGTGTGACTACATCTTATGCATGGGCCTGGGCGAGGGTTCATGACCCGTACTTATCATACGCTTACGGATCTCCGGGAAGGGTGTGGTATAGTGAATGCAAGCCCCTGCTTTGCGTTAAAGGAGTTGAAGACATGTATACCATTCTGATTGTGGAAGACGATGAACGAATCGCGGATAAACTAAGGTCGGCGATCTCCAAATATGATTTCAACGTACGGATCATCGAAGATTTCAACCGCGTGATGGACATTTTTGCGGAGACGATGCCGGATCTGGTTCTGCTGGACGTCAATCTGCCGAAATACGACGGATTCTACTGGTGCCGGCAAATCCGCACCCAATCCCACTGCCCGATCATCTTCATCTCGGCACGCGACAGCGGCATGGACCAGATCATGGCGCTCGAAAACGGGGCCGATGATTACATTACGAAGCCGTTTGACATGGAGCTTGTCCTGGCCAAAGTCCGCAGCCACCTGCGCCGCGCGGTCGGCGCCTATTCCTCCGGCCAGGAAGAGGAGCCTATCGTTGAAAACGCCGGTCTCCTCCTGTATCCCGAGCGACTCCTCGTGACCTATGGAGACCGATCGGCCGAGTTAACCCAGAAGGAAGCTGCCCTGCTGACGATGCTCATGGAAAAAGACGGCCGCGTGGTCAGCCGCGAACGGCTCCTGGACCTCATGTGGGAAGATCAGCACTTCATTGACGACAATACGTTGAATGTTTATATTACGAGGGTTCGCCGCAAGCTTCGTGAACTCGGAGCCGTGGATCTCATCGAAACCGTCCGGGGAGCAGGCTACCGGTTCATGACAGGCAAGGAAACCCTATGAAACTTTTTTTGAGGGAGCACCTCCCGCTCATGCTGTTTTTTGCCGTTCAAATGCTGCTTGTCCCCCTGCTATACTGGCTTGCCGGTGAAGGCAGACCCTTTACTGTCGTGCTATACGGGGTACTGTTGAGCAGCGTCGTGCTGCTGGCCTATCTGGTGTACCGGTATCTCTCTCATCGCACGATGTACCAAGAGCTTTCCAGCCAGGAACTTTCGGAGGAGTTCTCCAATCCTCCTCTGGGCGATGCGCCGCTGCCGGAAGCGATCCGCGAGCGGATCAGCCATTATGAACGCTTATACCGGGAACAGCTGCATCGGCATCAAAGCGGAACCGACCAGCATCTGGCCTTCGTCAACCGCTGGGTCCATCAGATGAAGACCCCGCTGTCGGTGATTCAATTAACGCTCGATGAAGTCGAAGAAGCACCCGCCGAACATATACGGGAAGAGCTTGAACGAATACGCAAAGGCCTCGAAATGGTGCTGTATACCGCACGCCTGGACCGGTTCGAGCAGGACTTTGCGGTAGAAGCCGTCAGACTCCGTGCCGCGGTCAGCGAATCCGTCGTGGAGAACCGAAAGCTGTTCATTCGCAAAGGGATTACCCCGGTGTTTCGCATCGATGATCGGATCTCCGTCTACACGGATGCCAAATGGTTTCGATTTATGCTGGGTCAAATTCTGACAAACGCCGTGAACTACTCCGGCAGCCCCGGCAAGAAGATTCAATTCACTGCAGAAGAAGCAGGGAAACACATCAAACTTCGTATCCGCGATGAGGGGATCGGCATTGCACCGGAGGACATCAACCGGGTATTCCATCCTTACTTCACCGGCGAGCGCGGCCGGCAATATCATGAATCCACCGGCATGGGCCTGTATCTAGTCCGTGAAATCGCCCATAAGCTTGACCATTCCGTCGAACTGGAATCCACGCTCGGTGAGGGAACGACCGTTATCTTAACGCTGCGTAATGCAGCAATCCAAGGCACATCTCATTCGTAGGTGTGCCTTATTTACCATGGGGCGGTTAAGCTTAAACTTCATGCCGGCATCTCAGGATACGAACAGAATATGCGAACATAACCTTATGGCAAATGTAAGCTCCGTTTCACCTAAATCCATAGCAGGAGCATGTCGGTATGCGGTAGAGTTAGGCTACACTGAGAGGTTGTTCAAAAAAGTCGCCTTTGGATAAGAAAACCAATCGAGGCCAATCAAGGATGAGCGACCGCGATTCAAAGGTAGGTTTTCTTGCGATATAGAATTTCATCAGCTCTGCTGATAACGAATAAATTCTATATCTAACACGAAGGGAGTCAAGAAGTAACTCGGCATCGAATCTTGAATTCAGCCGGGCCTAAGCAGATGCTTCCGAGGTATGTTTCCTGCGGAAACATTTCAGGTGCTCACGTACCCAAAACGTACGCTCCGCTCCTCACTCCCCAGTTTCATCCAACCTTCTCGGTGCTGAAAATCCGACTTTTTGAACTCGCACAATAACAAGGTTATAGAAAGGAGCCTATGGATTTATGGATATTCTTGAAGTAAAGGCTTTAAACAAAGTATATGCGGGCAAAGTGGCGACACAAGCTCTTACCGATATTCATCTCACCATCAAAGAAGGAGAATTCGTCGGCATCATGGGGCCGTCCGGCAGCGGCAAAACCACCCTGCTGAACATGGTATCCACCATCGACCGTCCAAGCTCGGGCGAGGTCAAGATCGGGGGCAGCAATCCTTACCAAATGAAAAAAAGCGAGCTCGCCCACTTCCGCCGGAGGCAGCTCGGCTTCGTGTTCCAGGATTTCAATCTGCTCGACACGCTAACGGTTGCCGAGAATATCGTGCTCCCGCTTACGCTGGACCGCCGTCCGCTCAAGGACATGGAATCGCTGCTGCAGCAAACCGCTTCGCGGCTTGGCATTCGCGAAATTCTGAATAAACGCGTGTACGAAATTTCGGGGGGACAAAGGCAGCGCACCGCGATTGCCCGGGCGATCATCGGCTCGCCCCTGTTGCTGCTTGCGGATGAGCCTACGGGAGCGCTCGATTCCAACTCCTCTCGGATCGTGATGGAGTCGCTCTCCGAGATCAATGAGCGGGATCGTACCACTTTAATGCTGGTTACGCATGATCCCCTGGCCGCAAGCTATTGCAACCGCATCGTTTTTATTAAAGACGGCAAGCTTGCCGCCGAGATTCACCGCGGAGAGAACCGGCAGGCCTTTTTTCAAAAAATCATCGATACGCTATCGTTCTGGGGAGGGAATACAAGTGAGCTTTCCTCAATTCGCGTTTAATAACGTCCGGCGGAATGCTCGCCAATACTTCGCTTACCTGCTGAGCAGCTCATTCATGGTCATGATTTTCTTTACGTACGCGGTATTCATCTACCATCCGGCCATCGAGAATTCGCCCATGGGCGCGATGACGCGTACGGGAATGACAATTGCCACGGTGATCGTCTATGTGTTTGCCTTCTTGTTCGTGCTGTATTCGATCAGCGTATTCCTGAAGTCGAGAAATCGGGAATTCGGCATTCTGACGATTCTGGGAGCGGAAGCCAAGCAGATCAATTGGCTGATTTTCCTGGAGAACATTCTGATTGGCGCCATTGCCATCGTAACGGGCATCGCCAGCGGAATGCTGTTATCCAAGGTGTTCCTGCTCATCAGCACCAAGGTGATCGATATGGACGAGCTGCCGTTCTATTGGCCCGTCAAAGCGATGCTGCTGACCGCAGGTGCGTTCGCTGCGCTGTTTCTCGTCATTTCGCTTTTTACCTTATTATTTATCCGGAAGAATCAAGTTCTGGAGCTTCTCAAAGGCACCAGCAAGCCGAAAACCGAACCGAAAGCCAATCTGTTCCTGGCCCTCTTAGGCGTGGTGCTGCTTACCATCGGCTTTACCGTCCTTCGTGTTAAAGCGTTAGACCCTGCGGGATTGATAATTGCTGCGGCAACCGGAATTATGGGCACGTATTTCTTCTACTCCCAGCTATCCGTGTGGATTGTCCGCATGCTGCAGCGAAGTCGCAGGACCACCTGGAAAGGAACAAACCTGCTGTGGATTTCCGAGATGAGTTACAAGATTAAGGATAATGCCCGCATGCTGTTTCTGGTCACGGTTGTGGTAGCACTGGCTTCCATGAGCACCGGTTTCGTACTGGCCATGCAGAAATCGATCAAATCGGTATATTTGGATAACCCGTACGCGCTTAGCTACAGCTACTATAACAATGACGACGAGACTAAGGTGCAGGAAGAATTGGCCCTGATTGAAAATCGTCTGCAGACAGAAGGGCTGGAGTATAAACGGGCGGAGGTCGGAACCATCTACTATCGCTTGTCAGCGAATGGGGAGGACTCCTTACACATCATGCCGCAATCCCAATACGACCGTTTGGCTGCTATGTTGAATACTGAGCCGGCCGGGACACTCGGCAAGAATGAAGCCTTATTGGCGGAAACCCCGAATGCAGCGAAGAAGAGTAAAGGGAAGCAAACCGAAGCAGATATCGAACTATCCGGCCAGCCCTACTCCTTCGTCTTGGAGAATCGGACAGACCGGATTGCGGCTTTGGTATATAGCGGCAGATTGCTGGTCGTTACGGACACCATGTTTGAAGAGCTGAGGGGCGGGAACAAAGAAAATGAAATCAGTGTGAGTCATACGTATCCGTTTATTCTTCCCGATTTCCAAGGACTCCCCGAGAAGGATGATCCCGAAACCAAGCTCGGCCTTGAGCTGTCGGAGTGGAACGGAAGTGCAATCAGAGAAGGTTATATAGAATCCAGGGCGGAGAACTATTACGTCAATAAACAGGGATTTTCGTTATTCAGCTTTATCGGGGTGTTTGTCGCACTGATCTTCTCGATCTCAACCGCAAGCTTCCTGTATTTCAAACTGCATACGGAGCTTTCGGCCGATCAGGCGATGTACCGTTCCCTGTCCAAGATCGGACTCAGCGTGCGCGAGATGAACATCTCCGCAACCATTCAGATTGCCGTGCTGTTCTTTATTCCCATCCTGGTTGCAGCCCTGCAGTCCTTGGTCGTGCTCGACCCGATTCTAGGCTACCTGGATGTGCCGAATGTAAACGGACCTGTAATGGCAGCCTCATCGGCATTCTTAGCCGCCCAAATGATATATTTCCTGATCGCCAGAGCCCGTTATATTAAATCCGTGAACAGGATGATGGTGTGATCATGCATGCAGGACAACACGACGCCGCGACTCGGCATCGCCCTGCGCTTGAAAAGACACGCTTGCACTTTTTGGACCAATTCAGGGGGTTTGCCCTCCTTGGACTGCCGTTTGTCAACGTGTTGGGACTCTGGCTCATCCACGCACCCGAAACGGCAGCTGATTATTGGCTCCAGCGAGGACTTAACTTTTTTGTGGAAGCCCGATTTTATACCATCTTCACGTTCCTGTTCGGACTTGGATTCTACATGTTTCTATCACGAAGCGCTGCAACGGGTGGAAAGCCAAGACTTCGGCTGTATATTCGCCGGTTAGCGATTCTGGTGCTGATCGGCCTCATCCATCAGCAGTATCAATCGGGTGAAGCATTATTCTATTATGCGGTTGTTGGCCTGCTTGCGGTTCCTCTCTACTGGGCTCCGCGGAGGGTTAACCTTCTCATCGGATCGGCGGGGTTTGTTCTGGCGGCCGTTATGGGCGTCAAACTCCTCACCATCCCTTT
>NZ_AEXS01000100.1:0-41624 GCF_000204455.1 Paenibacillus sp. HGF5
TGGATTAAGTAGGTATATAATGTTCGTTATATAGAGATACCATTTTTCCGATAGATGGATTTCATGTCCGGCGTCCGTTCGACCCGGTGCCCATCTCTATATAGAATACTTACCGTGCCGTGCACGAATAAGGAGGTCATTCCGTATGACAGAAGCAAATCTTGACCATACAGCGTCCAAAACGCTTCGCGATATCCCGATTTCCATCCTCGATCTGGCGCCGATTACAGCGGGCAGCACAGCTGCACAGTCGCTGCGGAATACGCTCGATCTCGCTCAACATGCCGAGAAGTGGGGTTATAACCGCTACTGGCTTGCCGAACATCACAACATGCCGGGGATCGCCAGCTCGGCCACTTCGGTGGTCATAGGCCATGTGGCCGGGGGCACCAGCAAGATTCGCGTCGGTTCCGGCGGCATTATGCTGCCGAACCATGCTCCGCTTGTCATTGCCGAGCAGTTCGGCACCCTCGAATCCTTGTATCCCGGCCGGATTGATCTCGGTCTTGGCCGTGCGCCGGGTTCGGATCAGCTGACCTCCCGGGCGCTCCGCCGCGGCCCTGGCAGCGACGGCCAGGACTTCCCGGACCGCCTCGGCGAGCTGCGGAATTACTTCCAGCCTACCTCCGGCTCGTCCATGCGCATCCGGGCGATTCCGGGGGAAGGCCTGCATGTTCCGATCTGGCTGCTCGGCTCCAGCGGTTTCAGTGCGCAGCTGGCAGGGCAGCTGGGGCTTCCGTTCTCTTTTGCGAGCCACTTTGCTCCGGACTATCTAATGGCGGCGCTCGATCTGTACCGGACCAGCTTCCGCCCTTCATCCGAGCTGAGCCAGCCGTATGCCATGATCGGCGTGAACGTGATCTGCGCCGACACGGATGAGGAAGCGCAGCGCCTGGCTACCTCGCCGTACCAGCAGTTCCTGAACATCATCCGGGGCCGCACCGGCCAGCTGAGTCCGCCGGTGGACAGCATGGATGATCTGTGGAACCTGCAGGAACAGGCCATCGTGAAGCGCCAGCTCAGTTTTTCCGCCATCGGCAGTCCCGCAACCGTCCGCGCGCAGCTGGAGCAGTTCCAGCAGTCGACGGACGCGGACGAAATCATTGTCGCGGCCGCGATCTATGATCATCAAGCACGCCTCCGTTCATATGAGCTGCTGGCGGAAGCCGTCGGCATCAAATAAATGCCATGCCAAAAAGACCAGTCAAACCCGGAACTCCGGTGCCTGACTGGTCTTTTTTTTCAATCCGGATATTACAGCGTCAGCCCGCCATCAATCGTAACCAGCGAGCCTGTCATGTAGCTGGAGCCCGGGGAAGCCAGGAAGGCAACCACGTTTGCGATTTCGTCCGCCTCAGCCGGACGTCCCATCCGCATGTTGCCCACTTCCTCAGGCACATAGCCGCCTTCCATGAAGGACTTGGCCACCGCTGCGGTCAGCGGCGTCTGAACGCCGCCCGGGCAGATGGCGTTCACGCGAATGCCCTGCTTCACGTATTCCAACGCAGCTGCCTTGGTCAAGCCCACAACCGCGTGCTTGCTTGCCGAATATGCGGCGGCACTGTGTTCACTGCGGATGCCCGCCGTGGAAGCCGTGTTCACGATATGTCCGCTGCCCTGTTCCTTCATGACCTTCAAAACATACTTCATGCCAAGGAAAGCACCCTTCACATTCACGGACATTTGACGGTCAAATTCGTTCTCGTCGATATCGTCCAGCATGGAGAACTTCTGCACGATACCTGCATTGTTGAAGAAGAAATCGATTCGGCCGTAAGCTTCAACCGCCTTGTTCACATAGTTCTGAACATCCTCGGTTTTTGTCACATCCGCCTGCACGAAGATTCCCTCTCCGCCTTGCTCCTTAATCAAGCGCAGCGTCTCTTCGCCGGCTTCCTTGTTGAAATCCACGAGCACAACCGCGGCACCGTTCTCAGCCAATTTCAGGCTGGCGACTCTGCCGATCCCGCTGGCCGCGCCGGTAATGACAGCAATCTGTTGGTTATCGGACATGAAACAACACTCCCCTTGATGAAAATAAATATAACGTCTGACTGAGCTTGTGTCCTTATGATTCAAAACATCGAAAGCTTAGGAACAAGCCGAATGAATGTCCGGCTTACTTCGCGAAATACCCGCCGTCGATCGGCAGCTCGACGCCCGTAATGTAAGAGGACTCGTCGGATGCCAGGAACAGCACGCCGCGCGCGATATCTTCCGCTTTGCCGAGTCGTGGCAACGGCGTCTGGGATTGGAACCACTGCATCATTTTTTCGTCTTTGAAGAGATCCACGGTCATTGGCGTTTCGATGTAGCCCGGGTGTACCGAGTTGCAGCGGATGTTATGCTTCGCAAAGTCAACGGCCGTGGCTTTGGTCAGCATGCGTACCGCGCCTTTGCTTGCCGTGTAAGGACCGGCGCCGCTTCCGCCCGTCAGGCCGGCAATGGAGGAGATGTTGACGATGGAACCGCCGCCGGCTTCGATCATGTGCGGAATGACATATTTTTGGCCGAGGAATATGCTCGTAACGTTGATCGACATCGTCTTCTCCCAGCCTTCGACCGTCAAATCCATGAACGGCGTTGCATTGGAGACACCGGCATTGTTGACCAGAATGTCGATTTTGCCGAATTTTTGAACCGTTTCGTCCACGACGCGGACCCAATCTTCTTCGGAAGCAACGTTATGCTTGATCCCCAGCGCTTCGCCGCCGAGCGCTTCAATCTCAGCGACGACGTCCTTGATTTTATCCTCCTGAAGGTCCGTAATCGCTACCTTGGCCCCCTCTTGCACAAACAAAAGAGCATCAGCTTTACCCATGCCTCCAGCCGCACCCGTAATAATCGCTACTTTATTGTCTAATCTCCCCATATAAATACCTCCTAATGTTAGTCGTTGGATTGGCTGTCCATATGGGACTGCCCGATCTTAAGCTGCAAATGCTCGATCATCTTCTCGTACGAAGCGATCAAGACATCCATCTCCTGATCCGAGAAATCCGACCATAAGCCTTCATTCAATTCACGGTACTTCGCAATCATCCGGGCTTCCACCTCGCGTCCCTGCTCCGTGATCCTAAGATAGACTTGACGCCTGTCCTCGCTCGACGCTACCCGTTCAATATAACCCTTGCTTACCAGCTTGTTGCTCAAGTTGGTGACAGCCGACAGCGTAACATTCAGGGCATTGGCAAAATATGAGCTGGTCTGCTGCCCCTCATACGCCAAGGTCTGAAGCACGTAATACTGGGGGCCGGTCAAATCATTGTCCAGAATCTTGGCATAGTTCGCCACAAGCGTCATCATCTGACGGGCTACCATGTTAGATAAATGCTCCCGCTTATCCAGTTTCATCACCTCGATGCTTAACGAAGTCCCTCACTTATATATTACAAATTTAAATAGTTAAAAGCTTTTAACAATTTAAATTGTATACCCTTTCACATGGCTCGTCAACCACGATAAAATGCCCGATTTGGTGGTTATTCCCACATTCGAGCCCGATGGAGACCCGTCTATATTAATAATGATTCAGCTTCGCCAGGATGGACAAAGATGCTGCTGCACTACAAATCTGCTAAATAGAAAAAGAGCACCCGCAGGTGCTCCTGAAAGTATATCCATCGTTGCTTCGGCGTATCCCCCCGAACTATAGATGTTACCTTGAAGAATAAAGAAGATGTCATGGTGGCGCCAGCTGGACTCCGACGAATGGGCGGAACCCCAGTTTCCAGCCTCCACCCACAAAAAAAGGCACCACCCTGAGGTGATGCCTTTCGTTGTACTTAATTCATCCTGCCGTATCCATCCGCTCAGCCACCGTGGATTGGCGGAGATGATCCAGTGTCATGCGCTCAACGAAACGCGAGAACTTCTCTTTTTTCTTGCCGTGCTCCTGATAGATGGCGATCAGCTTCAAGATGATCGGAGCCAGCTGCTCCGGCGTCAAATCCGCATGCAGCTGCTTCGCCAGCGAAGCCTTCAAGCCTCTCGGCTCCCCGCCTACATAGATATCGTAGGTATTTCGCATCTTAATAACGGCAATATCCTTCAGCAGCGGCTCGCTGGTGCCAAGCGCGCAGCCTGCGTACCCGATCTTTAGCGGATTGGGTACGGGATGGTCAGCGATGGCTTCATCCAGCATCTTGGCAATATCCAATCCCGAATCCTCCGCCCCCCGGCAAAAGTTGCAGGTAATCAGGCTCTTGGAGACGAAGCCGGCGGGATGTACCTGAAGGCCGGCGGCTTCCAGCTTCGCCTTGGCTTCCTCCACCCGCTCTTCATCCATCTCCACGTACAGCTGCTTGAAGGTTGTCATCTCGATGCGGGCATCTTCGCCTACGATGGAGCCCAATACGGCCAGCTGATCCGGGCGGAACAGCGTTCCGCCCACTTCAAAGCCGGGGGTCACAGCAAATTTTTGCATGGCCAAATGTCTACACTCCCATCAAGTCACCCTAATATCGTTTTCTTGCTTGGTTACAAACCATACTGTATATAAAAGGTCTGCCTGCCTCCCGTTATACCTTCATCCGCTGCAGACGAAGGGCATTCAGCACGACCGATACGGAGCTAAGTGCCATGGCAGCCCCGGCCACCCAAGGCGCCAGCAGCCCGATGGCGGCAATCGGAATGCCGAGCGAATTGTAGCCCAAGGCCCAGAACAGGTTCTGACGGATGTTGCTCATCGTCTTGCGGCTCATGTAGATGGCGTCCGGAATGCTGTTCAGGTCGCCCTTCATCAGCGTAACGTCGGCGGCTTCCATGGCCACATCCGTGCCTGTGCCGATGGCCATGCCGATATCGGCAACCGCAAGGGCTGGCGCATCGTTAATGCCATCGCCGACCATGGCGACCTTCTTGCCCTGCTGCTGGAGTTTCTTCACTTCATCCGCTTTGCCCTCCGGCAGTACCTCGGCAAGCACATGGTCAATGCCAACCTGCTTGGCAATGGCCTGAGCCGTGCGTTCGTTGTCGCCGGTAATCATGATCACTTCAATACCCATTTGCTTCAGCCTTGCTACAGCAGCCTTAGACGTCTCCTTGATGGTATCCGCTACGGCCACAAGACCAGCATATCGGCCGTCTACCGCGGTAAGCATAGCGGTCTTACCCTCGGTTTCCAGCTCCGACATTCTGGCCAGGACCGCATCGACCGGCACGTTATGCAGTGCCATCAGCTTGCGAGTACCGACCAGAACTTCGTGTCCTTCCACGCTGGCCTGGATGCCGTAGCCTGGAATCGCCTCAAAATGCTCGGCAGTCGGAAGCTTCGTCCCTTTCGCCTCAATCCCGGCCACGATCGCTTCGGCAAGCGGATGCTCGGAGCTCTTCTCGGCAGCTCCGACCAAACGCAGGAACAGCTCCTGATCGATGTTGTCGACTTCCACATCGGTCAGCTCGGGCTTGCCTTTCGTGACCGTTCCTGTTTTGTCCAGAATAATCGCGTCGATTTTGTGCGTGGACTCCAGATGCTCCCCGCCCTTGAACAGAACGCCCAGCTCTGCAGCGCGGCCCGAACCCGCCATGATCGAGGTCGGCGTAGCCAGACCCAGCGCACACGGACAAGCAATAACCAGGATCGCAATGGCAATTTCTAACGATTGCGCGAAATTACCAGGCGTTACCCAGAAGTACCATACGAGGAAAGCAACAACCGCAATGCCGACCACGATCGGAACGAAAATGCCGGAGATGACATCGGCGACCCGCTGAATCGGGGCCTTGGAGCCCTGCGCTTCCTCAACCACCTTGATAATTTGGGCTAGAGCGGTCTCTTTGCCCACCTTCGTTGCTTCAAGCGTCAAGCGTCCGTTCTTGTTCATCGTGGCGCCAATGACGGCATCGCCGGCTTTTTTCTCAACCGGAATGCTCTCACCGGTCAGCATCGACTCGTCTACCGCCGACATGCCCTCGACGACTTTACCGTCCACCGGAATTTTCTCACCCGGCTTTACCAGTACTAAATCACCCACCAGGACCTGTTCCACCGGGATGGTCATCTCCTGACCGTCACGAACGACCAGCGCCGTTTTGGCTTGAAGACCCATCAGGGTTTTAATGGCCTCCGAGGTACGGCCTTTGGCCAGGGATTCGAACAGTTTCCCCATAATGACCAGCGTGATCAGCACCGCACTCGTTTCATAGTACATTTCAGGCCCATGGTGTGCGTTTGCTCCGGCAGCGGCCCAATCGATCGTTAAATACAGACTGTAGAAATAGGCTGCCGAGGTACCGAGTGCGACCAGAACGTCCATATTGGCGCTTTTGTTGCGGAGGGCCTTATAAGCTCCCACATAGAACTGTTTCCCGATAAAAAACTGTACCGGCGTTGCCAGGATCAGCTGGAACCAAGGGTTCATGAACAGATCCGGCATCCAGATCCAGGAGGTGAAGGAGAAATGGCTCACCATGGCCCAGAGCAGCGGCAGCGACAGAATCGCCGACAGGAGCAGCTTCCGCTTTTGCTTGGTGATGGCCTCCTTGCGGTGACCTTCCTGATCAAGCGTTTCCTGTTTGGAAACCGCCTGATACCCGAGCTTCTCCACGCGCTGTTGAATATCGCTAAGGCTGACCTCGGCGGGATTGAATTCCACCCGGGCCGTCTCCAGTGCAAAATTGACGTTGGCCTGATTCACGCCTGGCATCCGGCTAACCACTTTCTCGATTTTCGTAGCACAGGCAGCACAGTACATGCCAATCAGCTGAAGGTCCACCGTTTCCTTTGCTGTTCCGTAACCCAGCTTTTCGATTTTCTCTTCCATCTGCTGGACGGTAACCACATTCGGATCAAATGTAACCGACGCTTTTTCCAGCGCAAAATTCACATTCGCTTCCTGGACGCCCTCCATTTTGCTAAGACCCTTCTCAATCCGATTCGCACAGGCGGCACATGTCATACCCGTTAACTGCAGCGACGTTTTCTTCTGTTCCATTGTTGCTTCTGCTCCCATCTTCTCCTCACCCCTCTTCATCCTCGTGCCGTTTGGTTAAACTACGTTATATCCTTGTTCCTCGATAATTTCTTTGATTTGATCCAAATTGACTTTGCCTGCGTCATATTTCACGGAGACCGTGCCTGCCTTCAAATCCACATGTCCCTCGATGTTCTCATTCTTTAAAGCTCCTTCGATGGAATTCACGCAATGCATGCAGGACATGCCTTCTACTTTTATAGTTACCTGTTCCATAATCAATCTCTCCTTTAGGTATTGGATTTATTAGGGCTCTGTAACAGCCAAGCCCCGAAGAGTTATCAAACTCGTTGTTCTCATTTCTTGATGTTAGTATACCCCCCTACCCTATAATTAGTCAATGGGTTTTCTCATTTTTTTTGAAAAACATGGCCGCGCTATGATTAGACCCCGTAACCGTGGGGTATTTCTTCACTTCACCAAACCATTACTGCCACCTTCCAAAGGTGGCAGCTCCATGGATATTCATCGCAAACGGGTAGTCCCAGCAGGGAGCTTTCGTTACTTCATCAGCTTGTTCATGGTGGTTAACAGCTCGGTAATGACCTCATCGTCGCCTTCCTGGAGGCGCTCCACCACACAGCTCTTCATATGATGCTCGAGCAGCAATTTGCTGACGCCGTTCAAGGCCGACTGGATCGAGGAAATCTGGTTTAACACATCGTCACAGTACGTATCCTTCTCAATTAAGCCCTTCACGCCGCGGATCTGCCCTTCAATCCGGTTCAACCGGCTGATGAGATTGCTTTTCGTTTTGTCCGAATGATGGCTCTTCCGTTCACCGGTTACTGCGCATGCATCATGTACATGGTTCTCGGTTGTCATACCCATTCCCCCCTTGATCACGTTACTTCTTCTTATTCTAACCCTAGTATATCATATAGCCCCCCACCCTATAAAGCCCAGCTTATGGAATGAGATTGCGGAACATTTTGCCGTGGGGGCATGTCATCTACAGTATATGCTTGTACCCGCGATAATTTTCGGCCCATGAAAAAGGGTGCCCCATCAGGTCAGCAGCCTGATGGGGCACCCCCCTATATTTCCGAATACGGAAAACCTGGGCTCCCTTAATAAATCGTCCGCCCCTGCGCATCCGGCACGCCGGATTTGCGGTAAAAATACGTATTGATCACATCCCGCCATTGCTTGGCATGCTCGGCCTGGTCAGCTAACCGTTCGGTGACTTGGGTTAAACGCTCCAGATCGACCTTGCCTTCGAGCGATGTCCATGCTTTCAAGAGCCCGGCCGCAGCTTCCGCACCTTCGAAGTGCGTGTCATAGATATGCTGAATCACCGTTTTACCGGATTTCAGCACATGCGAGTACGGCACATGATGAAAGAACAGCAGCAGCTCTTCAGGACAATCCTCCAGCGCATCATATCGGGCCGCATTCGGCTCGAAATACTGTGCGGTGTACCCCGTGCCCGTCGCCACCGTGCGGTCCACCCCAATACCGTCCCGATCCGCGAAATGGTAGGTGCCCCACCTTGAATATTCATAACCGTCCACATCCGGTCCGTAATGCGTATGCGGCGTAATCATCCAGCCCACCCCGAGCGGCGAGGTGTAGCTTTCATAGATCGGCCACGATTGCATCAGCATGCCGCACACCACGGCGACCACCGTCTCATCATTGCCGAAGGTCAGCCTCGTCCATTCCTCCGCAATCCCTTCAGCGGACATATCCGGGTTCCAGACCAGCCGGCCGAATCCATACAGATTCGCCTGCGCCAAGGTGTGACCCGTCCAATTCTCATCATTCCCGATGTTGGAAACGGCGGCGATCCCGCTGTATTTCATGCCGTGCAGCGAACCGTCCACGATCTTCTTAACCTCGGACCCCGTTCCGTTCGCGTAGGTATCGAAATCCAGCACCTCTTTCCACTGCGGCACCAAATAGCATACGTGGCGCTGTTGTCCGGTATATTCCTGGGCGATCTGGAACTCCAGCACCTGATTGGTCTCTTTCATGCTGCCGAACAGCGGGGATACCGGCTCCCGTACTTGGAAATCCATCGGTCCGTTCTTGATCTGCAGCAGCACATTATCCTTAAACCGTCCGTCCAGCGGGGTAAAATGATCATAGGCCGCCCGCGCGCGGTCCGTGCTGCGGTCCCGCCAATCCTGCATGCAGTTGTAAACGAAGCAGCGCCAGATGACAAGCCCGCCATGCGGTTCCAGCGCTTCGGCCAGCATATTGGCGCCATCGGCGTGGTCTCTACCATAGGCGAACGGCCCCGGCCGGTGCTCCGAATCCGCCTTGACCACAAAGCCGCCGAAGTCCGGTATATGATCGTAGATCTCATCCGCCGTATCCTTCCACCACTGTCGAACCTCTTCGTTCAGCGGGTCCGACGTGGGTACGCCGCCGATATGCAGCGGAGCGGCGAAGTTTATGCTCAGGTACAGCATAATGCCATATTCCCGGAAGATATCCGCGATCTTTGCAATCGTCGGCAAATATTCCGCGGTAATGAACTTCGTCTCGATTTCATGCACATTGACGTTATTAATGGAGATGGCATTCAGGCCCACGGAAGCTAACAGACGGGCGTAGTCTCTTATGCGATCCAGATTTTCGGTGAACCGTCCGTTTTCGTAAAAAATCGAGTTGCCCGAGTATCCCCGTTCAACTGAGCCGTCGGCATTATCCCATTGATTTATCATCCGCAATCCGTTCACAGGCTGCTCGGTTACGTTCAGACCGGTCAACGTGTGGTGGGATGCCAGCAATCTCAATAAATGAAACACCCCGTATAACACGCCTTTCCCGGATCCGGCTGTCAGGATCAGCTTCTCCTGCTGCCCATGGCCAGAATGCTCCAGCCGAAAACCCTCTGCGCCCAGCCGGGCTCTCCCTGCTCCCATGGAATCTTCCCCAATTTCTCCCGTGCCCTCTTCGGCGTCTTCCGCATGAATTCGCACCTCGAGATAGGATGAAGCTTTAGCCTCGGATGTGATGGACGGTACGACGCCGAGCATGGATCGACATGCATTCCTCAGTTCCTGGATCGCAGCGTTAGCCACCCGCGACTGCTGCAGATCCGCAACCACGGTGCCTAACAGCCGGCTGTACACGGCAGCAAGCTCCCGGTCCTTAATGGGCGCATACTGCAGCCACGCTTGATATAAAGTGCTGTTCAACGTAATTTCCCCCTTCTTGGGCCAAGGTTAACGTTTCTCCCCAGCATCTCACTGTTTTCGACTCCTGCTTCCTTAAGGACTAACATGCAGACGCCGGCCACAAGGACCGGCTAGATGACAAGCTGATGGCGCCTTCAGCCGCCTATATTATCGCTGTCGTTATCTAAAATGATGGGTTCAACCCCTAAAATCCTTACACTTTGACCATACGCTCCACCAAGCGATGAAACGCCGGTTTCGGCTGATGCCGCTCATCGAACAGGAAGGGCCAATTCTTCCGCCCCCGTACCGGGAAATTGTCCAGCCAGGTGTAATCGTCGGCAGCACCCCAGAAGGTCACGGACGTAATATAATCCCGGTATTCCTTCAATATGCCGAACATCGCCTCATACCGCTTCGCTTGAGCCTCCAGCAGCTCCTCCGGCGCCTCGGTCAGATCCTTCCGCCTGTCGTCGAACCGGAACATCGACACATCAAGCTCCGTGAGTTGAAGCTGCAGGCCGAGCGACGCGTACTTCTCGATCGCCGCCCGGATATCGTCAAGATCCGGATCGTACAGATTCCAGTGGGCCTGCAAGCCAACGCCGTGAACAGGATTTCCTTGATCCAGCAAAGACTTGACCAGCGTGTAGATTTTGTCCCTTTTATTCGGATGGGACTCATTGTAATCGTTATAGAACAAGAGGGCTGACGGATCGGCTTCATGCGCATACTCGAATGCCTTGGAGATAAAGTCGGGGCCCGCAATGTCCAGCCATTTGGACGGACGAAGAAGTTCGGCGCCTTCATCGGCGATTACCTCATTCACGACGTCCCAGGCGTAAATATCACCCTTGTACCGCTTCACGACCGTGTCGGTATGCGACTTTAGCCGTTCGTACAGCGTGGCTTTATCCACCAGGCCCCCGTTCTTGTCCTCGAACAGCCAGTCGGTCGTTTGGTTATGCCATACCAGCGTATGGCCGCGCATCTTCATGCCATGCTTGCGGGCGAAATCGGCAAGCCGGTCCGCCTCCTCGAACGTGTACGTATCCTCTGCCGGGTGCACGCTGACAAACTTCATTTCATTTTCCGCCGTAATGCTGTTGAAATGGTACGCTAGCAATTCCTCCTGCGTTTCGATCGTCCTCGGATTCACGGCCGCTCCGATGAGAAAGTCATCCGCGAACATTTCCTTAAGCCTGGGTTCACTTCGCTGCGTGTTGGACATATCCAATCCCTCCTTAGAATTAAAGATAATAGCAAGATTGCTGGTTGATGATCATGATGCCACCGGCATCCGTTGGTCGACGGACATCCAGACATGCCGCGGACCACGCACCGTGCGCTCCAGGGAACAGTGCGCACGGCGTATCTTTAGCGGTTCCCGCAGCTTAACCTTTCACCCCGCCAAGGGTCATCCCTTGCACGAAATATTTCTGCAGGAACGGGTATACCAGAATGATCGGCACGCTGGCCACAATAGTCATCGTTGCCCGAATGGAGGTCGGCGTGACCTGATTCGCGCCGCTTTCCGAGCTTGCAAACTGGCTTGCATAATCGTTGCCCGAATTCAGCGAGGAGTTCGAATTCTGGAGTATTTTCATCAGCTCGTATTGCAGGGTGCTAAGCTCGCCGTACGAGGAGTTGTACAAGAATACGTCGAACCAGGAGTTCCATTGGGATACCGCCGTAAACAGCGATACCGTGGCAAGCACGGGCACGCACAGCGGAAGCACGATTTTCAGGAAGGTCGTGAATTCGCCGGCGCCGTCGATCCGGGCCGATTCCAGGATCCCCTCAGGCAATCCCTCGATGAAGGAGCGGATGACGATGACGTTGAATACGCCGATCAGGCCCGGAATGATGTATACCGAGAAGGTACCCAGCATGCCCAATTCGCGAATCAGCAGGAAGTTCGGAATCAAACCGCCGCTGAAATACATGGTCAAAATGAAGGCGATCGACACGAATTTGCGCAGCACGTACTCCGGACGGCTGATCGTGTAGGCCACCATGGCACAGCAGAATACGGAAGTGATCGTGCCGATCAGCGTACGCAGAACCGAGATGAAGGTAGCGTGGAATATCGTGGCTTCGTTAAATACATATTTATAATTCTCCCACGTGAAATCCCGCGGCCATAAATATATGCCGCCTTTCACCGAATCCGTCGCATTGTTGAAGGAAACCGCGAGCGTATTGATGAACGGGTACAGCGTGACAATCATGAGACAGATCATGAAGATTATATTAAAGGTATCGAATAACCGGTCCGCGGGAGACTTGAACCGGGCATGGGCTCGCGGTGCATCTGAAATCTTCGCCATATGAATCCTCCTGTACGTTTTCTGATAGAGAACGGTTCTCGCAAGCTTTCGCTTAGAACAATCGGTCTTCGCCCAGTCTCTTCGCGATATGGTTAGCCGTGAACAAGAGTATGAAGCTGACGACCGTCTTGAACATACCGGCTGCAATCGAGAGCGAGAAGTTGCCCATCTGAATACCGTATTTCAGCACGAAAATATCCAGGTTCTCGGAATAATCCACGTTCATGCCGTTGCCAAGCAAGTATTGCGGTTCAAAACCGGATTCGAGCAGGTTGCCGATATTCATGATCAGCAGGATGATGAATACCGGTTTCAGACCCGGCAAGGTGATGTTCCAGATCCGTTGAAAGCGCCCGGCGCCATCGATTTCCGCCGCCTCGTACTGCGAGGGATCGATCATCGTCATGGCCGCCAAATATATAATGGTGTTCCAGCCGACATTCTTCCATACTTCCGAAACACCGAGTATTCCCCAGAAATATTCCCCTTCCCCAAGCCATAGGATCGGTTCCTTAATAATCCCGAACCACATGAGGAGTTCATTGATAATCCCGCCGTCTGCGGACAAGGCCGTCGAAATAATGCTCGCAGCCACAACCCAAGAGATGAAATGGGGCAAATAACTGATCGTCTGCACGACCCGTTTGAACATCAAATTACGCAGTTCATTGAGCAGGATCGCTAACACAATCGCCGTGACAAAACCTAAGACAAGGTTGATAAAACTCATGGCGAGCGTGTTGCGCATGACCCGGAGGAAGTGTTCGTCCTGAAACAGGAAGGTAAAATGCTGCAGGCCTACCCATTCCTGATCGAATATCTTCTTCGCCGGTTTAAAATCCTGAAACGCGATGGTCCAGCCCCACAGCGGCAGGTACTTAAAGACAAACAACCATATCAAAAAAGGAATCGACATGAAGACAAGCGCCTTCTGCTGCAGCAGCTTCCGGAAGAAGCTCTTTTCGCCTGATGGCCGTCTATGATTCAAACCAGTATCGTTCTTTCGTTGTTTATTGAAGAAACCTTTCGATACCGCCGGCGTTTCACTTAGCGCCGTGGTCTCTGCAGGTCCAATCGGGTTCGCCTTATCCACGGTTTCTTCTCCTTCCTATCCAGGCCCTAGAAGAGGAGGGACGGATCTCGGCCATTTCGGCGGTCCGCCCTTGTTCGCCTCTCCTTCATCTATTATTGTCCTTGGGCATTTGCGATTTTCTTGGCTACTTCCTCGGTGATCAGATCCTCGTATCCCTTCACGTCCAGCTTGCCGAACTCGCCCACGTATTCGTTCCAGATGCCGTCAAACTCCGCAGGGCTGGCAAGAACCAGTTTCGGGAAGTATTTGCGCTGCAAATCGCTTTTCTTCTGCGTGAAGATTTGGGCCGGCGAGCCCTGATCGATCGGAATGCTCCAAGCCGGGTACCATGGACGGTCGTCCGGTGCCGCAAACAATTGCGAGAAGGAATCGATGTCGTATGCTTCAAGCAATGTCTTGTCCGGTTCGGAGTAGGACATTTTGGCAACCTCAGGCTGGCGTCCCGCACCCACGGAATTACCGTCAGGAAGCGTAGAACCGTTGCCGTAACGAGGCCAGTTGTATTCAAAGTACTTGAAGCCGAACGACTCGCGGAAGGCTTCCGTATTGGTCTGTGCAATCTGCTCTTCCGTACGGTAGAAGCGGCCTTTCTCATCTACGGAATACGTCTCGTCCTTGATGCCCCAGTTCGAGAGAATCTGGTTCTCGTCCGTCAGCAGGTTGTTGAAATACTTCACAATGCGTTCCGGATCCTTCGCGCTGACGGAGATTCCTACGCCGCGGTTGTTTACAAAGGATGGCGGATCCAGATACTGATCCTTGGTATTCTCATCGTAAACGATCGGCAGCGCCATGTATTCGAGATCGTCGTTACCCGATTTATTGGCTGTTTCGCGCAGATTGTTCATCGCTTGGCCTACCTGCCATCGATAATCGAAGAAGCCGAGCACCTTACCGGAAGTCAGTTTGGCAAGGTATTGATCATAGTTGTCCACGAAAGAGGATTTATCGAACAGGCCTTCCGCATTCAGCTTGTTCAGCTCTTGCAGGTACCGCTTCGTAATGTCGTCGTCCGCGTAATCATTCGCTACGTGAGTCTCCATGTCGATGATGATGCCGCCATCGTTCGGATAGCCGGCCAAGTGCATCGGGGCATTGGTCAGAGCAAAAAATTTATCCTGCGTCGTCAGCGCCAGATATCCGGTCAAGCCTTCCTCCGGATGTTTCTTCACGTAGTCGCGAATCAGGGCCAGGTACTCGTCGAAGGTCTTGATTTTCGGATAACCCGCTTCCTTCAGGACGCGACGTTGGATCCAGAATGCTCCTTGCTCGATATTGGGAGCCGACGTGTACTCTCCTACAACCGCGCTCAGCGGCAGGAAGTAGATGTTGCCGTCCTCGGCTTTCATCAGGTTGTAATAAGGCTCGTACACCCGCTTGATGTTAGGGCCGTACTTATCGATCAGGTCATTGAGCGGAATGAAGGCGCCCGCCCCGACCAGCTTATCGATCGAGCTCCCCGGCACAATCACATCGGGATAGTCGTTACTGGCAATGAAGGTTCCCACCTTGGTGTTCTCGTCTCCTACCAAATGCTCCATTTTAAAATTCACGCCGGTTTGGTCTTCGAAAATTTTACCGATGGTAGTTTCGTTCGTATTTTTGTCTTTACCGGCTGCCGCGTTGAAATAGGTGAAGGTGACCTTCTCTTCTTTCTTCTCGCCTTCGCCGCCGGCTGCCGGTGTATTATCCGCTGCCTCTTTACTGCCGCCGCACGCTGCCAGAAGCGATACCATCATAACCACGGTCAGACAGCTCAGCCAAAATTTCTTGTTCATGCTCTTGACCTACCCCTTTCGGTCTCGTTAATTTGTAAGCACTTTCATTATAAGAGAGCTCTGTAGCGATTTTCACCCGTCAATCTTTAGGTGATACTTTGAAAACTATAGAACCGTATCCTTTGCCGTGAAAAATGGCAGCTCCGCAGCCTTCTCCCCTGCACTTCCGCCGACTAACGAACAAATCCTGCTAGGGTCACTCCGATTCGGAATGCCGCAGCAGGATTTGCCGTCCTTATGTTTCAATGGGAATGGACAGTTTGACCCGTGTGCCCTGTCCAGGCGAGCTGTCAATTTCAAACCGGAACCGGCTGCCGTAGTACAGCTTTAACCGGTAAATCACATTCTGAATGCCGATCCGCTCTCCCATCTCGTCCTCGGTCTCGAGATAACGGTAGATGCGTTCCACCTTCTCCGCGGGCATGCCTGCCCCGTTATCCTGAATGGTACAGATCAGGGATTGGCCCTCGCGCACAACCCGAACTTCAATGCGCCCCCCGTGCTTGAGCGGCTCGATGCCGTGAATGCTGGCATTCTCCACAAACGTGACGATGGCCATTTTCGGTATTTGCAGGTGGCCCTCTTCGGCTGGAGCATGAACCGAATAATCGATTTTGTCGCCAAACCGGTATTTCTGGATTTCAAGGAAACAATGGATGAACTCCACTTCCTCCTTGAGCGTCACCATGTCTTTTTTCCAAACGAGCGAATTGCGGAAGATCTTCGCCATATTATGAATGATCCTAGCCGTCTCATCCTCATCCTTCATCAGGCTGCGCATGCGGATCGTCTCCAGGGCATTAAAGAGGAAGTGCGGATTAATCTGGCTCTGCAGCGCATTCAATTGCGCGTGCCGCCGCTGCAGCTCCAAATTCTTCTTCTGGATATCCGCCACGTACACGTCATTGATCAGGCTCTTGAGTTGCAAGGTCATCCGGTTGAATTCACCCGTCAGCTGACCGATCTCGTCACGTGCCTCAGCCTCTTGGATGGTGTCGTAATTCTGGTTCTTGACCTTCTTCATATGTTTGAGAATCCGTACAAGTCGTACGTTAAGGGAACGGCTGATCCAAACAATCACCAGGCTCGGAAGCAGAAAATTCAGGCAGGTCAGCACAATGACGAACCGCAAGGACTGATGCACGTCGCGCAGCACCACATCCTCCGGCGTCACCGCCATGATCGTCCAGGTGTTCAGATTGTTGGTCGTGAACGTATCGGTATGAAACTCCAGAAACCTGTCGCCATGCGCGATGCTGCTGTACGGTACAGCGCC
Organism: Paenibacillus sp. HGF5; assembly: GCF_000204455.1. NCBI lineage: Bacteria > Bacillati > Bacillota > Bacilli > Caryophanales > Paenibacillaceae > Paenibacillus > Paenibacillus sp. HGF5. The sequence goes on from NZ_AEXS01000100.1 coordinate 16,580, forward strand.
CTGCGTGACATCGACCTTCGGGTCTGTAGTATATTCAATATTCCCTGCCCCGCTCAGCAGATACACTTTGCCCTGCACATTCAGATTGCTCATGATCTGCCGGATCGAAGGCATCCGCATATCGATCTTGAGATACTTCGTGTGGTCATCCTGGGAGCTGAAATAATTCATGCTTCGGATGATGCTGAAGCTGTCCAATTGGCCGTTCTCGCCCGTACGCATCACGATCGGCTGGGTTACGTTCTTGCCCGCGATCGCCTTGTACCAAGCCTCTTCCTTCACCTGGCCATCGATATAATTGATGCCGCCGGAATACAGCAGGGTCGGATTGTCGACATACACCGTAATTTCGCTGACCGAATTGTATACGGCGCTGCCCGAATTCAATATGCGGCGGAGATAAGTATCATAAGCCTCGATATAATCGGCTGGATGATCGTACACCGTTTCTACGATCTCGTTCAATTGAACGTCCGTGTAGAAGACCGAGGAGATCTCCAAGGCGTCCTCGACTTCACGGCGGAACTCGTTCTTCATCTGTTCAAGCGCTACGGTAATATCCTGGATCCGCTGCTCCCTTACGCTGCCGGACGTCACATTGTAGAAGATGAGGTTGGTAATCAGGATCGGCAAAAAGACGGCCAGGAAATAAAGCAGCAGCATCTTGTCCCGCAGACGGACATTATTCAGGCTCGGCTTCATGCATTCGTCCCTTCGGACGCGGCCTCCTTCATCAAGCGGTTCCGGTACTCGCTTGGCGTCATCCGCTCAATCTTCTCGAATTGCGTCACGAAATAGTCCGGATTGCCGAAGCCGACCCGCTCCGCCACCTCATAGATGCGCAGATCCGTCTGGCGCAGCAATCGCTTGGCTTCGTTCACGCGCAGCTGGAGCAAAAAATCATTAAAATACATGCCGTACGCTTTTTTGAACAGCTGACCCAGGTAAACCGGGTTCATGTAAAACTTCCCGGCAATGCCCTTCAGACTGATATTCTCATGATAATGGGCCTCAATATAAGCCCGGATCTTCTGGATTCCGCCCTTGTGCTGTTCCTTGCGAAGCTGCCCGATATAGTTCGCGCTCTCAATCGCAAAATCCGTGAACAACCGCTTCAGCCCCTGAAGCGACAAGTTGCGGTCATGCCACTCGGTCATCGGCTCGAGACTGGACAGCCGGCTTTGATCCCCGTCCATGCTGCTGAGCACACGGACCACGCCCAGCACGCATTGGTTGATCGCCGTCTTCACCGCTTCGGGAGCATGCAGCTTCTCCTGGAAGGATTCGAACAGCGAACGAATCGTCTCCTCCAGCTTCTCGAAATGCAGCTCCTCGATCTGCTCCAGCAGCTGCTGGTAAAGGCGATCCTCCAGCCCGATGTATTGCAGATCATGCACCGCGGCTTCTTCATGGATCACGATGCCGCTCTCATCATAGATGTACTTGTATAGGAGCGATTGCTTGGCCGTTTCGTAGGCATCCTGGACGAGGGACAGACGTGAAACCGGCCGGCCAAAATAGACGAAGATTCTTTCGTGCTTCGAATCGGCGAGCGATTGCTGAAGGCGCCTAGCAAATCCACGCTGACAACCCTGGAATGATTGCAGGATGCTTCCCGGAACGATGATGCCGATGCGGTTGCGGTGCTCATGCAGATAGAAGGGCTGTTCTCCATTCGAGATCGCAAGAAGGGCTGTTTCCACCCTGTCCTTGAAGTCGCCCCCGTCATTGTCGTTAGCCGAAGCCGGCGGATGGTCATTCCGTTCGACAAAGACATAGAACAGACGGTCTTCCGGCCGGAGCTCAAGACGCCGCTCCCATTCCTGCAGCAGACTCTCATCCGCCTCCCCTATAATGAGCGATTCCATCAAGGCGCCCGACAACAGCTTCTCTTCCCGCGAGCGTGCCTCGCGGTCCGACTCCAGCCTTTCGCTGAGCCGGACCAGCGCCTGACTGAATTCCGTCTCGTCAATCGGTTTCAGAATGAAATCATGCACCCCGTAACGGACAGCCTGCTGGGCATAGTTGAAGTCATCGTATCCGCTTACAATAATGAAATACGGCTTCACGATATCGTCCGTGACGACGCGTCTGATCAGCTCGAGTCCATCCAGCACCGGCATGCGGATATCGGTGATGACCACATCCGGCCGAAGCCGTTCAATCAGTTCCAGCGCGTCTTCCCCGTTATCCGCCTCATCCACAATGTGAAAGCCGCAGGCTTCCCAATCAATCAGCTTCAGGAGCCCTTTGCGCGTAAACACCTCGTCATCCACCAATATCGCCCGGTTCCCTTGCACGGTATGTCCCCCTCGCCTTTTCGCGCACATCTGCCTGTAACAGATATTCTATCTGTTCATCAGGAAACGCTTTCATATAGTAAATCTATTGTTCCTGCTCTGCACGCAATTGTCAATGAATTTGAAAATAACGCTCGGCATTGTGGTAGCAAATATCCTGGATGATGGCACCGATATATTCATAATCCGCGGGCAGTTCCCCTTCCTTGATCCAATCGCCGAACAGGCGGCACAGCACTCTCCGGAAATATTCATGCCGCGGGAACGACATAAAGCTCCTGGAATCGGTCAGCATGCCGACAAAGGTGCTGATCAGCCCCATGGAAGACAGCGCGGTGAGCTGCTTCAGCATCCCTTCCTTCTGATCGTGGAACCACCAAGCGGAACCGAGCTGAAGCTTGCCCTCGACGCCGGCCGACTGGAAATTCCCGATCGTGGTAGCGATCATTTCGTAATGCGAGGAATACAGGCTGTACACAATGGTTTTCGGCAGCTGATCGTTCCTGTCGAGCCTGCTCAGGAATCCGTTCAGGCTTTCCGCCAGATGGAAATCGAGAATCGAGTCATACCCGCTGTCCTTGCCGATCTTCGCGAACATCCGCGCATTATTGTTCCGAATCGCCCCAATGTGCAGCTGCATGGTCCAGCCCTTGGCATGATACATTTCCCCCAGCTTGAGCAGGGTATGGGTGCGGTATTTCCGTTCCTCGAGCGGGGTTAGGCTGCCTCCGTCGATGGCTTTGCCGTAAATATCCGCAACTTCTTTAACGTCGGCCTGTTCATAAGGAAAAACGCCAAAGCCGTGATCCGACAGGCGGCAGCCATGGTCATGGAAATATTGAATCCGCTCCTGCAGGGCATCCAGCAATCCCTGATAGGTGTCCACGTCTATACCTGCGGTGGTTCCCAACGTCCGTACATAGGAGGAGAAGTCCGCGTTCATGATATCCAGCACCCGATCCGGCCGGAATGCGGGGGCCACGACGGTGGATAATTCCCCCTGATCCCGAATGGCCCGGTGAAACTCCAGCGAATCGACGGGATCATCCGTCGTGCAGGCCACGTTGACCTTGAATTTCTCCAGAATTCCGCCTGCCCGCAAGACAGGGGCCTTCAGCTGCTCATTGCAAGCGTCCCAGATCTCCTTGGCATTCTCTGCGGTCAACCGCTCTTGAATCCCGAAATAGCGGGTCAACTCCAGATGGGTCCAGTGATAAAGCGGATTGCCGACCAATCGCGGAACGCATTCCGCCCAGGCCATGAACTTCGCTTCAGGACTGGCGCTGCCTGTAATCAGCTCTTCGTCGACGCCAAGCCAGCGCATCGCCCTCCATTTGTAATGGTCCCCCTCCAGCCATAGCTCCGTCAGGTTATCGAACTGCCGGTTGATGGCAATATCCTTCGGGTTTAGATGGTTGTGGTAATCGAATATCGGCATCCCTTCCGCATAATCATAAAAAAGTTTCTTCGCGCTGTTGCTGTTCAGCAGCAGATTTTCCGTGTCCAAACGGCTCATATGATTCCCCTCCGATTCTTATTTCGATTTTCAGTTCCATACTACCATACAAGTATGGTAGTATGGAATACATTAGGAGGTGATGCAGTGGTAGAATCTTTGCGATTACAGCCAGGATCGGCCGGACATATCGTGTACTCCCGGCTGAAGCAGCAGATTGTCAGTCTCGAGCTGCCCCCGGGAACGGCTCTGTCCGAGAAGGAGGTTTCCCTTTCCTTCGAGGTCAGCCGGACGCCGGTGCGGGAAAGCTTCGTCCGATTGGCCCAGGAGGACCTTGTGGTTGTGCTTCCTCAGCGCGGCACGCGCGTCTCGCTCATCGATTCGGAGCTGGTCGAGGAAGCGCGCTTCATGCGCGAGCAGCTGGAGAAAGCCGTCGTCCGGCTTGCCTGCGAAAGCTTCCCCGAGGAGAAATTCGCCGAGCTGGAGCGAAATCTGTCCGAGCAGCGCGAGAGCATCGAGAAGCATGACGGCAAGCACATGTTTGAGCTGGATGAGGCCTTCCACCGTATTCTGTTCGAAGGCTGCCGCAAGGTCGGCACATGGAACGTGCTGCAGCAGATGAACGCTCATCTGAACCGGAGCCGGATGTTATGGCTGTCTGCCGATCCGAATTGGACTAACCTTTACGAGCAGCATCGGGAGATCGCGGACGCGATTTCGCGTCATGACGCCGATCACGCCGAACGGGAAATGCAGCAGCATCTCAGCCTGATTATCTCCAATCTGGCCGTGCTGAAAGAGAAGCATCCCGATTATTTTAAATAAGCCGTTACCCGCGAAAGACCCTTACTCGTCACGGCTTCCATCTTGGCGTTACACTCGTAACTGCAAAATTCCCAGCAGCTTTGCGTTAACTCCTTAAACTTGTAAAGGGCGGTGAAGAAATGCGCATGGTATTCAGATGGTTCGGCGAGGGCAACGATACGGTCTCGCTGGATCAGATTAGACAAATCCCCGGCGTGGAGGGCATCGTATGGGCACTTCACGATATTCCCGTCGGCGAGGAATGGCCGATGGAGCGAATTGAGGAAATTGCGGACCAAGCCAAAGCGTACGGGCTTCATATTGACGTCGTGGAAAGCGTGAATGTGCACGAGGACATCAAACTCGGCCTTCCTTCCCGGGATCAGTACATAGCCAACTATATCCGGACGATTGAGAAATTGGGCCAGGTTGGCGTCAAAGTCATCTGCTACAATTTCATGCCGGTGTTCGATTGGGCTAGAACCGATCTTCATAAACAGACCCCTGATGGTTCGACGGCCCTCTTCTTCGAGAAGGCCAAAATCCACGGCATCGATCCGATGGAGCTGGTTCAGACGATCAACCGGAACAGCGCGCTCACCATGCCGGGTTGGGAGCCGGAGCGTTTGGCGCATCTGACCTCCCTGTTCGAAGCGTACCGCGGCGTTACCGAGGAGGACCTGTGGCGCAATCTCGAATATTTCTTAAGCGCCGTCATTCCGGCTGCCGAGAAGAACGGCATCCGAATGGCCATTCACCCGGATGATCCGCCTTGGCCGATCTTCGGCCTGCCGCGGGTCATCACCAGCCAGGAAAATCTCCGGAGATTCCTGCAGCTCTACGATAGCCCGGCGAACAGCCTGACCTTATGCAGCGGCTCGCTTGGCGCCAATCCGGACAATGACATCGTCTCCATGATCCATGAGTTCCACGACCGGATTCCGTTCGCGCATATCCGGAACGTACGCGTTTACGAGAACGGCGATTTCATCGAAACGTCCCATCGTACCGAGGACGGTACCGTCGATATTTCCGGCATTGTGCAGGCCTATCATGACAACGGTTTCACCGGATACGTAAGGCCCGATCACGGGCGGCATATCTGGGGCGAGCAGTGCCGTCCGGGTTACGGCCTGTATGACCGCGCCTTGGGCATTATGTATCTCTGGGGGCTGTGGGACGCTTACAGCCGGGAGCGCGCAGGAAGTTCAGGTGAGCTGAAGGAGGCCGTACAATGAGTGAGGCAAATATCCATGCATCGGGTTCATCCGAACCCGGATCAAGCGGAGCTTCTGTTGAATCCGCACCGCAAGTGACGCCATCCCTTCCCATTCATCCGTCATTAAACGGGAAGACGGTTGTCATTACGGGCGGCTCCGGCGTATTGTGCCGGGCGATGGCTCTTGAGCTGGGGCGGCAAGGTGCCCAGGTGGCCGTCTTGAATCGTACGGCCGAGAAAGGGCAGCAGGTGGCCGATGAAATTACGGCTGCCGGCGGTACGGCGATTGCCGTTCCCTGCGATGTAACGGATGTGGACAGCGTCCGGCAAGCGGAAAAAGCTGTGCGCGAGTCTTTCGGACCCTGCGATATCCTGATTAACGGAGCCGGCGGCAACCGGAAAGACGCGAATACAACCAACGAGATTTTCCGTCCGGAAGATGTAGGGCAGCCCGATGTGACAACCTTCTTCGGGTTAAGCGTGCCGGGCTTCCGCAGCGTGTTCGATTTGAACTTCATCGGCACGCTGATACCGACGCAAATCTTCGCGGAAGGGATGCTGGGGCGTCCCGGGGCCGTCGTGCTGAATGTCTCGTCCATGAGCGCACCCAGCCCAATGACCAAGGTGCCGGCTTACAGCGCAGCCAAGGCGGCCATCAACAATTTCACGCAGTGGCTGTCCGTTCATCTCGCGGAATCGGGCATTCGCGTGAACGCGATCGCGCCGGGCTTCTTCCTGACCGAGCAGAACCGCAATCTGCTGACTCATAGCGACGGTTCATTAACCGAGCGCTCTCATAAAATCATCTCCCATACCCCCATGAGACGGTTCGGCGTGCCGGAGGACCTCCTGGGCACCCTGCTCTGGCTCGTGGACGATCAGACCTCCGGCTTCGTCACGGGAACGGTGATTCCCGTGGACGGCGGCTTCATGGCATATTCAGGCGTATAACGGATTACTTTGCTGCAGAACAGCAGCCTGCCGGCCATAAGCTTGACTGGCTGGACCACGATGAGTAAGCAGATGAAATGCTGGAGTGACTCCGCGAGGAGTATCTCCTGAAAATTCCTTGGCATTAGACAGCAGCAGGGCCGACTAAGATCCCATGATCTTAAATCAGCCCTGCTTTTTGTATCACGGCAGCTGTATATGTCTGAGTTTATCCGGATTCGCCACGGTATACATCGTTTCGATCCGATTGTTTTTAAAAGCAAAAGAATAAATAAATTGGACACCGTGATCCAACCGGATCCGTATTCCCGGCAGACCATTGACGGTAAGATAAGAGTACACATATTGTCCTTCATACATTTTAAGCAGGTTCAGATGCAATTGGATCACTTTATGGACTCCAACCACAGGTATTTGTGCCGCTCTGACTTTACCGCCGCCGTCCGAGTAGAGCACGACATTTTCGCTTAACAGCTCCAGCAGCTTATTCGTGTTCCCCTGTAAAAGGGAATCCACAAAATCCTTGATCTGCGCCTCCGCCACCGAGATCGAGGGTCTCTGATCAGGATCAAAATGAATGCTGCCTTTAGCACGGCGGAAGATTTGACGGCAATTCGCACTGCTTTTCCCCAGGATTTCAGCAATTTCGTCATAGGAATAATGGAAAATCTCGCGGAGAAGAAAAACGGCTCTTTCCACCGCGTTAAGCTGCTGAAGGAGCAGCAGGTATGCTGTAGAAATGGACTCTTGCTGCTCTACGATAAGAGAAGGGTCCGTCTCTGACTCCATATTCTCGATCAGGGGTTCCGGCAGCCAGGGACCGACGTACAGCTCGCGCTTTTTGGCAGAAGAGCGCAGCAAATCCAAGCAGCGATTCGTTACGATTTTGTACAGAAACGCTCTCTCATTGCGAATGTCCTCCGGGTGGGGCAATTGGTTATAGCTGATGAAGGCCTCTTGGACGATATCTTCCGCATCCATCACACTTCCCAGCATCCGGTAAGCTAACGAGAAAAGAGCGGATCGATAGCTTTTATACAATGACTCTGTGCTCATTCGGGGTCCTTTCCTCACTTTCAAGCGAGAGTATATGCTGTACGGCCCGCTTGGCGCTTGCCGTTGCAGCATCAACCAAGAGTTCGCCATGCGCTGCCCATTCTCCCGCTACATATAACCCGATGATTTCAGGGACGGCTGGACCCGGGTTCTCCTGGCGTTTCACATGCATAAAATCGTGGCAAACCGTGATGCTAGGAAGGTATTGTTTCGCAACGAGCTCGTCGCGCCAACCCGGCTGAACCAAATCCAAGGTTCCTTCTAATTCCTGCAAATCCCTTCTTGCGTCCTTCTCCTTGCCCTGATACTTAATCAAGGTTATGACTTGTGCGCCATCTTCACTCAGGTAAGCCGCTCGGGATTGATTCGAGAGAAAGACGGTTTGATCGAGGCCGTACACAAACTGCTGCTTCGGCTCCGGAAGACGACGCAGGGCTACATCCAAGCAAGCCGCCGTCACTTCCACCGCCTGCTCCTTCCACGTATGCAGAGCGGTTTCTTCTGCATGGGGCACCAGTTCGTGGGCGACAGCTGGAGGCGTGGTAAGAATAATATGATTGGCTTCTATCTTCATGCCATCGCCGCAAAGGACGTGCCGTACCTTTCCCTCGTAATGATCAACCGAAATGACTTTATTCTTCGTTACGATTTGAACTCCGTGCTCCAGAGCCTTTTGTTTTAATTCATCGACCATGGCCCCCCAGCCCCGATCCAGATACAATACCCCCTTCAGCGCGTGCTTAAGCTGCTGCAGTACGGGACCGGCCGCCTGCAGGTCAGGAGCTACCACATAACTCGCCGTACGCAATAGCGAATAGAATAAATTTCGTACCATGGGATCCTGCACGTTGCCTTCAATCCATTCGCGCACACTCATCTTGTCGTACAACTGCGTATCCAGTTTACCTAATTTCGCAAGCCAAGCACCGAGCTCCATTTTGCCCCTCCAGGATAATAGAGGGGTGGTGAATAGAGATTTCACGCCCATGGGTAACGGACTTAGTTTCCCTTTCCAAATTCCGTACCCGTCAACAGAAGGTTGACCCCCCGGCAATTGGAGCCCTAATTCGCGAAAGGTTGAAAGAGCATCTCCATGATATAAGGCATGCCCGCCCAGATTGAAGTAGGCTCCCTTCTTCTTATGGGTCATGGCCCGCCCCCCCAAACGTTCCTGCTTTTCAACGAGTATTGTTTGCTTCCCGGCTCTCGCCGCATAGATTGCTGCTGTTAAACCCGCTACGCCTCCACCTATAACGGCAACGTCATATTGTAGCATCCATCATCATCCCTTTCTCGTTTTATACGGGTATGACGGGCGAGGGCATCGAGATGTGACAGGAATGAATCCAATCCGGACATTCATATCATTCATTGATTTGGTTTCGGAACTCCTATGAATAAAACCCCTCTTCAATTACGAAGAGGGGTTTGCAAGGTTGTTATATCATAACCGCACGTTTGATTTCATTCCGCCTTACACCACGGCCTCCGGCTTAAAAAAAGCCGGCAAGTACTTTTTGTTCGCCTCCAGCATTTCATCGAGCAGCTGCTTCGCTACGGTTACGGACGGCACCAGCGGATGGTGAACCAGCGCCTGCAGCGCAATGCCGCGATCACCCGTAATGGCGGCTTCGATCGTCAATTGTTCGTACACTTTCACCGCATGCATCAGTCCCTTCACATGGGAAGGAACCTTTTGCGGCGCCAGCGGTATGGGCCCTTGACCCGTAACCACGCAATTGATCTCGATGCTGGCGTCCGCAGGCAGGAAATCGTAGATATTGCCGTTGGAAACGTTCAGCGTCTGAATATCATGACGGTCATTATAAATGGACGTCATCAGGTTGACGGCCGCTTCGGAGTAATAAGCGCCGCCGCGCTGCTCCAGCTGCTTCGGCTTCATGGCCAAATTCTCGTCCTTGTAGAGCTCGAACAGCTCCTCCTCTACCCGGCTGACCACGTCCGCCCGGGTTCCGTCCTTCTCCAGCGAGGCCTTCATGTCCGCGAACATCGTATCGGTCATGTAGAAATATTTAAGATAATACGTCGGAATCGCCCCAAGCGAACGGATAAAATCCGCGTCCCAGCCGAAGGTCGGCACGTTCTTCGCCGTATACGATTTTCCGCCGTCCAGCAACTCCGGCATTTTCTCATCACCGTTGACGATCGCCGACGTCACCCAATGGAGATGGTTGATCCCGACAAACTCGGCCAGAACGTCCCTCTCCGACACGCCGTACTCCGCCGCCAGGAACTTCTGAAAGTTAATCGGGGAGTTGCACAGACCGACGGATTTGACCTTGCTGTGCTTCGCAACCGCCTCGGTGACGATGCCTGCCGGATTCGTGAAGTTCAGCATCCACGCATTCGGTGCCAGCTCTTCGATGTCGCGGCAAATGTCCAGAATCACCGGAACCGTGCGCAGCGCCTTCAGCATGCCTCCCGGCCCCGTCGTCTCCTGGCCGATGACGCCGTGTTTAATCGGAATATGCTCATCCTGCTTGCGAGCCGCCAGCAAACCAACGCGCATCTGGGTCGTCACGAAATCGGCACCCGCAATCGCCTGCCTCCGATCCAGCGTCAGATGAACCTCGATCGGCAGACCCGATTCCTTGACCATGCGTTTAGCCAAATTGCCCACGATCTCCAGCTTATGCTTGCCCTCTTCAATATCAACGAACCATAGTTCGCGAATCGGCATTTGCTCATAATTGCGAATGAAACCTTCTACAATTTCCGGGGTATAGGAGGAACCTCCCCCGATGACCGCTATCTTCAATCCTGCTGCCACGTTAATCGCCTCCAAGGTATGATATCAATTCGTTTCGATCCGGATCTATTACGCTCTATTACAACGATCTGCTGTCAGGCTGTGGTTACCTGCTCAAACGTAAATGCTTTCAGTTTGGCCTCCGTCTCAACATCAACGGCATGACCGTCGGCATCCATCGCGCACAGCAACGCGCCGGAAACCGGATCGGATGTCAGCCTTACGCAGGATGCATGGGGTGCACGGACCGCAACGATACGTTCGACTGCATCCGTCAGGATCGAGCTGTTCGGCCTGTTCAGCACGCTGCCGATATAAACGATGTCGAAGGCTTCGTCCTCCATGTCCAGCCGCCGGATCAGCGTGCATACCGCATTGGCCAGCTCTTCGCCTTCGTTCTCGAGGATCCAGGTTGCCACCTCGTCGCCCGCTTCAGCCGCTTGAAACAGCGTCTTCACCAAACTTGGCGGAACCTTCATCCTGCCGTAGAGAACATCCTCGTACATCGGTTCGACGGACGTATATCCCATCTGCTCCAGAACGAGCGACGTCAACAAGGTTGCCGGTCCCCGCTCATCCCAGGCTCGAATAACCGCCCGGAAGGCCAGCGTCGCAAACCCTGATCCGCCCGCATATCCATCTCCGTACAAGAAACCGAAGCCGCCATACTGCAGTTCTTCCCCCGCACGGTTACGGGCGGCGCTGTTGAATCCCGTACCGCAGATCAATGCGGCGCCATACGGACGGCTCGTTCCTGCCCTCATCCCGATGATCGTATCGCATGCGATAGCATGTCTCGGATATCCAAGTGCCCCGATCATCGGGCGCAGGATCTCGTAATCGGCTTCCCGATCGGCTCCGGCCAGGCCGAAATAGGCATAACTGATATCTTCCTTGGCAGCTCCAGCCTCTTGAAGCGCCCGGTTGCAGGCCTCCTCAATGTTACGGGCCGCATGCTCACGGTGAATCTGGTGATTGCCGTTGCCGGACGCTCCCTTGCCAAGGATATTCCCTTGTTCATCGCAGATGACGGCATGCGTTTTGCTGCCGCCGGCATCCACACCCAGATACAAACTCATGGACTTCACTCCTACCCGCCCAACGGGGGCGTCATGTGGTGGTATATGTTTAAGATACCGCTTCCACAGGTTGCCATCTACTGTTATACGATCAAGGAGTGATACTATCTTACTGTTTCTTGGAACTCGTGGCGGAGGGGATCATGGGACTGCCTGCATAAGCGCGCTCCCGGATCTCGCTTGGCGAAGCCCCGACATGTTGCTTGAACAGACGATTGAAATTGGACAGGTTCCGGAACCCGCAGGTTTCCGCGATCTCGATAATCTTCTGGTCCGTCGTCTCCAGCAGGTGCACGGCATGGGTCAAGCGCAGCTGGATCAGATAATGATGCGGTGAGGTTCCGACGGCCTGCTGGAACAGGGCGCTGAACCGGGAAGGGCTCAGATGCGTTAAATCCGACAGCTCCTGCAGCGTCCAGCCGTAGTCCAGATGAAGCTCCATCGTGCGCAGGACTTCTTTTAATGCGTGCATCCCCCTGCCCTTGATCGGCCTGTGCTCCTTAGCCGGAGACGACAGATGGCGGTTCGCCAAACTCAGGAAACGAATGAGATCCGAACGGATCAGGCTCATATAAGAGGTCCCCCGGGCTTCATATTCCTCCATCATGCGCCGAAGCAGCCGGGCCAGTTCATCGTGCACGGGAGATTGCCTGTCTACGTTTCCGAGCGAGCGGAAGGGAGCCATCAGGTCCGGGTCGAACTTGAGATCGATGGACAGCAGGGAAGGCTCGAACATAATGACGTCCATGACCAGGTTATCGGTCTCATACGCGCGATGCAGATCATTGCTGTTGATGAATATGATATCCCCCTGCCGAAACGGGAGCTTCATCCCGTTGATCAGAATAAAACCGGTTCCGCCCTGAATATAGTTAAGCTCCAATGCATGATGCCAATGCAGGCGCTGGGCTCCGGCGAATATGCCGTGCGTGGTCGACGCGGTAAACGGAAAGGCAGCGTTCGTAAAATCTATGGCGTCCGGAACGACGCTTTGCGGACGATTCACTTCAATTGCACCTCCATGCCTCGTAAATCAACGTGTCAACGATGTACTCACATCGTAACATGAGCGCCTCTCTTAAGAAAAACATGGATCGACGTTTACGCTCAGAGGATACACCGCAAGTTGCGAGGGTCTTTCTTGGCGAGATAGAAGATAAACCACGGAAGCCTTATTCTTGCCTGTAGAAAAAAAAGGACCCGCCCCCAGTATGCCTGGGGCGGGTCCTTACAGGTGCATTAAGATAACGGAAGCTCAACCGTCCAGCCGAACGGATCCTCAACGTTTCCGAGCTGGATGCCCGTGATGGCATCATAAACGCGTTTGGATAGCTCGCCGGTCGCTCCCTCGCCAATCACCAATTGCTCCTCCTGCCATTCCAGTGAACCGATCGGCGATATCACCGCTGCGGTGCCGGTGCCAAATGCCTCGGTCAACAAGCCGCTGCGGTGAGCCTCCACGATTTCGTCGATGGAAAGGGCCCGCTCTTCCACGGGGATGTTCCAATGCTGCAGCAGCTGAATGACGGAGTTCCGGGTAACCCCATCCAGGATGCTTCCGTTCAGCGCCGGCGTTATCACCTTATCGCCGATCTTGAAGAACACGTTCATGCTGCCGACTTCCTCGATATATTTGCGGTGCACGCCATCGAGCCACAGCACCTGCGAATATCCCTTGAGGGTGGCTTCATCCTGCGCCTTCAAACCTGCCGCATAGTTGCCGGCCGTCTTGGCATTGCCCACGCCCCCGGCAACGGCACGCACGTATTTCGGCTCCACGTAGATGCTGACTGGATTGATGCCTTCCGCATAATACGAACCGACGACCGACAGGATGATCATGAACTTGTATTGCAGCGACGGCGCTACGCCGAGCACGGGCTCGGTTGCGATGACAAACGGACGGATATAGAGCGATGTGCCCGGCTCGGAAGGAATCCAGTCCCGATCCACAAGCACGAGCTGCTTGAGCGCTTCCATCACAAGCCCTTCATCCAATGTCGGAATGCTCAGGCGCTGGTTGGACAGGTTCAGCCGCTGAATATTTTTGTTCGGGCGGAACATGAGGATCCGCTGATCTTCCGTCAGGTAAGCCTTCAAGCCTTCGAATACGGTCTGGCCGTAGTGAAATACTTTGGCGGCAGGGTCAAGTTCGATCGGCTGGTACGGGACGACGCGCGGGTCGTGCCAGCCTTTGCTGGCGTCATAGTCCAGAATAAACATATGATCCGTAAATACCGTGCCGAAAGCCTGTTTATGATGGCTCGGCTTCTCCTTCGGGGTGGTCGTTAATTCCACGGATATCGCGTAAGTCATGTGCACACATCTCCTTATTTTGCAAACGTTATTAGTTGAATCATATCAATCGATGCCCTATATTAAAAATATCTGATTTATAGGGATACCATACCTTTAAGGTATGGAGAGGGGGTATGAAAAATGGACATTCGGCAGCTGCGATATTTCCTGACGATCGCCCAGGAAGGACAGATCACGCGTGCGGCTAAACAGCTTAACATGGAGCAGCCTCCATTAAGCCGTCAGCTGAAGCTGATGGAGGAAGAACTCGGCGTGCTGCTGTTTGAACGCAGCGGCAAGCAGCTTCAGCTCACCCACGCAGGCGAGCTGCTGCAGAACAGGGCCGCCTCCCTGCTGAACCAATTCAATGAAACGCTGACCGAGGTGAAAGAGATCCACGCGGGAGTCCGCGGCATGCTCTCCATCGGTGCCGTCGTCTCCTGCATTTCGCTCCTGCCTCAGCGCATCCATATCTTCCGGCAGCAATATCCCGAGGTCACCTTCAAGATTCGGGAAGGCGACCACTCCCTGCTGGCCGATCAGCTCGACAAGCGCAATATCGAGCTCGCCGTGACCCGGCTTCCGTTCGAATCCAGCTTCGGGCCCGAGCGTTATGCCGTTCAGCCCCTGCCCTCCGACCCGTTCGTCGCGGTCATTCCAAGCAGCTGGGAGAACATTGCCTCCCATTCGGAAATCTCGATGCGCGAGCTGGCGGAGTATCCGTTCCTGTCCTTAAAAACCGATCAGACGATCGGGATGCATGAGCGGGTCATTCAAGAATTCAAACGCGGCGAACTTGAACCGCGCGTCATATGCGAATGCTCCAGCGTTGCCATTATCGTCGCTTTGGTAGCCGAAGGCATTGGCGCCACCATTTTGCCCGAGTCGGTCATGTCCTCCTTCGCGATTCCCAACATCCGGACGCTGTCCATTACAAGCGCTGATTTCCAATCGGACGTGGGCATTGTTTGGCTCAGGGATCATGTCCTGTCCAATCGGGCCCGGCATTTTCTAGCTACCTTTATAGAATAACACTTGTTGAGGCCCCTCGTCTTCCCCAGCTTTGTCCAAGCGTGCCGCATCGGGGCTTTGTTATCCATTGTGGACAAACTTGAGGTCGCTAATCGTCCCGCATCGGGTAAACCCGACATGTTGATACAGCCGGTTGGAGTCCGGGTTGGCCTGGTCGGCGTACAGCATGGGAACCAATCCCTCCTGCAGCAGGATAGATCCAAGGTCTGCAACCAATGCGCTGGCATACCCTTTTTTTCGTTCCTCCCTCGGCGTGTACACCGCGTTGATGCGGCCGTGCCTTGGCGACCGGTGCGCAATGTTGGCCATCGATACCGTTTTGCCGCCGGCCGTCCATACATATAATCCGCCATCCCGGATGAGCCGCTGCGCTGCCTCGACCTGGCTTGCCGCATTCGCTCGGACTCCATAAGCATCCTCCGAGAATCCGACCAGAAACCGGGCCACCTGCTGCGTATCTTCCTTAGCGGCCCTTCTGATCTTCCCCTCGACGCCATAAGGGCTCTTCACGGCAGGGGCATGGTAAGCCTCCATCGTCATCTGATGACGATAGGCTCCATGGCGCTCCTCTGCGTAGCAGCTGGCGAACTGCCCGGCCACGCCCGGTTCTCCCGTCACGCCCGGCAGGGCTGCTTCCCCCAGCTCGCTGACCAGTTCTCGTAGCAGAGCCTGCCGTCGATCCATGGTAACGTCCCGGGATATCCATAACCAGGCGTTCCCGCGGGGCGACTGCGCATAGATCATGCGTCCGTCCGGCGATTTCAGGCCTATACGCTGCGGCGACCCGGCAATGAGATGGATCAGGTTGTACGATACCTCATCCCGAATAAATTCTTCCCGGCACAGCGCCTCGTCCTGTGGCATCAGCTTCGTTAACATGATTCATCCCTCTCTCTTCCCATAATCTTTCTCTGCCAGACCCAAGCGGTGGACCGATCGCACGGACCTGCCGCCTTTTTGGCGTCTCCAGCAGCCCAGAGAACACAAAAAAGCCCCGTCCCCTGTAGGGACGGAGCCTTGTCTCCGCGTTACCACCCTGATTCGTGCCGGCTAGCCGAGCACGCACTCTTGTCATCATCCATCAATGATGCCCCATGGTAACGGCTGGGTAAACCCGGATACGCCTCAACATAAACGATCGGCGGATCTGCTCCGAGGTGATGGCCATTCATCGCCGCTGACTGCTTCGCACCGCCCAGCAGTTCTCTGATTCAGCATCCTTTGCGATCTTGGCGTCCTCATCCTAGCATTTTTCGAAAAATTTAACTCCGTTTATCCCGGCAGTATTCAGCTGTCAAGCCCTGTTCCAAATAGGATGCTAAAGTCCTCGTCTTATTTGTTATTAAAACGGAAGACCAGCATATCCCCCTTCTCCGGATGGACGCCATCATGTTCCGTATACCGTCCGCCCGTGTACGTGTTTAACGTTTTGCGCCAAAAAATCTGGGTGCTCATATTGCGCTCGGTCGGATTCGTCTGAAGCTCCCATGCGCCTTGGAAATGATCGAACACAAGCTCAGCCGCTCGTTGGGCTACACCTTGTCTTCGAAAAGTCCGAAGCACAAAAAAATCATTCAAATAGTACTGGATATTCGGCGATGGAATGTATGGCGTCGTTGCCACCAGGGCCAATCCCGCCGCTATGCCATCCACGGTGATCAGATAAGGAAAAAGAACCGATGGCTGCTCCCACCATACATCGAGCTGTTTGCTCTGTTCGCTTAAGGTCGGCACTTCCTCTTTTTCAAAAACACCGAACCGGTTAGGACGGACCCCCCATATCTCAGCAATGTCATGCAAGTACAGCGGATATATGTTATGCAGAATAAATGACTGTTCCTTCGGGCATAAACGTACCTCAATATTCACGGTCAATCCCTCCTTAATGAATGATGTATGTAAGTTTAGTATGTCTAGGATAACATATTTACTCTTCCAAGAGGTTTACAGGTATGTAAATTGCGTTACGAAATGGAGTAAAATACGTTAAACCTACTTCTTATTTCACCACGATTTCATTATATGTCCTACGGCTCATCCAAAATTATGTTGAATTCTGTTATTTATATCATGCAAAGAGCCAACCGAATGTATGCGTCGGTTGGCTCTTTAATTTCTGCGGAATCAGGGTGCATCGGGCACCTCGCCTATGCCCGCCCTCTTAATTCGAACCAGCTTGCTCCGTCAAGCCCAGCGCATTCCGCGCCATCGTCATATATTCTTCCTGACCCGCGAGGAGCGCGAACTGGGCGATCAGCACGGGATAAGCCGCATGCTGCTCGACAATATGGTCGAACATGCGCGGCCATACCACTCCTCCCGCTTGTTCATACCGTTCCAACAGGACACGAAGATTATCCTCGCCGTATATGGCATAGTACAGCACGAAATCTTTGGCGGGACTGGCTACCTCCGACTCCGTCCAATCCAGCAGCCCGGTAACCCGCACGCGCTCATCAATCAGGATATGCGGCGGATGAAGATCTCCGTGGATCAGCGCGGAATGCGTTGGCCAGTAGGAGTCGTCTCCCAGCCACTTCTGCCACCTCTCCCAGAGCGTTTCGGAAACGCCTAGGCGGCCCTTGATGTCGTCCATGTTTCGGGCAGTCTCCTCGCGAACTTCTTGGGGGCTTTTTACCCGCAGGCCTGCGGCTCGGGCTGCATCGTGGTCGATTCCATGCAGGGCGACCAGAGCCTCAGCCAGGGAGTGAACGAACGGCTCACCCGGATTCTCGGCATCCATATTAAAAGCATAACCTTCCATACTGACGGAAGCGGCAGGCTGCCCGCCGAGCAGCGGATAGGCGATGAGCTCCGGCGTATATATGCGCCAATCCGGCACGTCGACCGGCAGATGGGACTGGATCAGCTTCAGGACCCGCGCCTCATTATCCGCCCTGTCCAGCACATCCGTTCTTCTCGGCTTACGCAGGATCCACCTTGCCCCGGTCTTGGCCTCCTCCGCAAATCCAACGAGAAAGTCCATCCCGGATTCATTCATCTCAATGCCTTCGGAATTCAAATTCACCCCGTGCTTACCGGCTATCTCCAGCATCTCTTGGATCACTTGCGTATAATCGTCATTGGGCTTAGCTATTGTCATAAGGAATCCATCCCTTCCATATTTCATTGATATCGTAATAGGCCGTCATCACAACAAAAAAAGCACAGGCAACGAGCTGCCTGTGCTGGGTAACCGAAACGGGACCTTACCGTCCACCGTTCCTGGAAATGCCTACTCGAATACACGTTCAAATACGGGAAGGTGAGCATACCTCTTATCCCGCACATGAAAAAACATGCATTCCTATAGACATATCATAAAAATGGGTTACGTAAAAAAGACGGACCCATCCCGATTACCCTGCAACTGTGCAGGTCTCTTTAGCGCTATTTCATTAGCCGCGAAAAGATCTCAATCGGGAATAATCCAACATACGTAACCCTCCGTTCATCCTAAGTTGTGTATAACTTTACCAAAACCACGAAATCTTTGCAAGACCTTCTTGAGCAGTTTGCTGCTTTTTAAGGTGACGCATAACACGCAAGTTTCACACGGGATGAGCAATGAAGCCCTCAACGGCGCTTTTCTATCCGCATCATCTTGCCTTAGGCTTCTTCCTGCAAATGCTCCCTGCAAAAAGCCGTGAGTTCTTCCTCTTCCTCGGGCTCCATATCAAAATCCAGATACTGATCCGTTGTGCGCTCATAGAAATCGTATTTGACGATACGCGAAGCGTCCTCATCATCCAGGTAGATCACTCGCAGGTAGACGCCATGCTCCGAATAGAGCTCGTCATCCTCCGGCACGTCCAAATCGCATACAAACTCAAAGCGCTTGCCGGTCAGGATACCAAACGGGTCCTTCACCAGCTCGACGCTGTATTCTTTGATCGTTAACATATTCCCACCCTTTCTATCACTCTGCTTATTATACACAAGCGGGCGCCCGCCAAAAAAGAAAAGAACGCATTAAGAAAAATGACCCTCACAGGGGTCATTTTGCTGATCGGGCTATAAACGACTGATGCCGATCATTTATCATCCTCTTGACCGGTCCGTTCCTTCCCCTTCGCGGTTGCGGCGAACGATCGGGTCATCGTCTTGATCAGCTCCGCTTTGCGGTAACGCAAGGCGGACCAATCCTCGTCGATGGCGATCTGCCGAACGGGCTCGTAGCCTTCGTCGGCAAGGATGCCCGTAACGCTCTCCCGGCTGCAATCGGAGTTCTTGTACGTCTTGGACGTCTTCTTGGGGTAACACAGCCAGAGCAGGCCGTTGTCCGCCACGGAGCCGGCAGCAATCTCGGCCAGCCGCCGCAATTCTTCATTGCTTGTCCCAAAGGCCTGCACGAAGTCGTAAGGTGCTTGCACAGGCTCCGTATGAACATCTCCCTGCAGGGAGATGATGACCTCTTGATAGGCCTGCGGTGCGTTAAGCATCAGCACCGGCTGGCCGAGGTCCTTGTACTGCAGCTTTTTGATGATTGGATGGATCTCCGGCATTTCTGCTCATTCCTCTCGCAATGGATTCATACAGGCCACCTACCGGCCCCAATTTAAGAAGAGCATACCCATACGAATGGATACGCCCTTACTACTCGGCAACTTATGGTGCGTTGGTAATGCCTCCAACGATGCCGTTGTCTGCTTGTTACTGAGCTTTCTTGATCTGCTTGCTGCGCAGCTGCCCGCAGGCTGCGTCGATGTCCGTGCCATGCTCCAGCCGCACGCTGCAGCTGATGCCCTGTTTCTTTAAGGTATCGTAAAACCCGGTGATCGATTCTTTGGTGCTGCGCTGGTACTGGCTGTGCTCATCCACCGGGTTGTACGGAATGAGGTTCACGTTCGCCAGATTGCGGCGCTCGCCCACGAGCTCGGCCAGCTCGAGCGCATGCTCCCGCTGATCGTTCACATCCTTCAGCAGGATGTACTCCAGCGTGATGCGGCGATTTGTTTTTTCCAAATAGTAATCAATCGCGGCCATCAGCTTCTCGATCGGAATCGCTTTGTTGATCTTCATGATGCGGGTCCGGATCTCGTCGTTCGGCGCATGCAGGGAAATCGCGAGGTTCACGCCCAGATCGCTGTCCGCGAACTCGACGATTTTGTTAGCCAGCCCGCTGGTCGATACCGTAATATGACGAGGGCCAATCGCAAGCCCTTTATGATCCTTGATCACGCGGATGAAATCCGACATGTTCTCATAATTGTCAAACGGCTCCCCGATCCCCATCACGACGAGATGGCTGACCCGTTCGCTGCTGCCTCTCCGATCCAAGTGAAGCTGAACCTGCATGACCTGCTCCACGATTTCCGCTGCGGACAAATCCCGGCTCTTCTTCAGCAACCCGCTGGCGCAGAAGCTGCAGCCGATATTGCACCCGACCTGTGTGGTCACGCACACCGACAATCCGAATTTATGCCGCATCAATACGGTCTCGATCAGGTTGCCGTCCACCAGCTTGAACAGAAACTTAACCGTGCCGTCCAGAGACTCCTGCTTGGTATGCTCCTCCAAGGTCAGGATCGTATAATGTTCCTCGAGCAGCTGCAGACATTCCGGATGCACATCCGTCATATCGGAAAAAGACGTAACCCGCTTCCGATACAGCCATTCCCACACCTGCGTTGCCCGAAATTTCTTATGTCCACGCTCGCCTAGCCAAGCCGTCAACTGATCTAATGTTAATCCATAAATGGATGGTTTGTTCATTGATTGGTCCTCTTTCTATTCATAGTCCACTCCTTATTGTCCCAAAATTCCGAGGGGAACACAAGGGGAGTTATAGGCAATTCACGCTTCTTTTACACAAAACGGGATTGACATATCCATGAAATCCCTCTATCTTATAATTGACTGATTGAATCAATCATAATTTAGAGAAACGAAAAGAGCTACAACTTCTCGCTAATTCTTCGGCGGCTCACTCCCGATCAGTCCGTCACCTTCGTCCAAGTCAGAAAATCAGATGGTATTTTTTTCGTTTATTATTGACTGACTAAATCAATCTACATTGGAGGTAATCAAATGAATTCCAAAGGAAAAGCGCTGATTCTTGGTGGAGGCATAGCCGGACTATTCACCGCCAACGTGTTATCGAGGCATTATGAGGAGGTGGTCATCGCCGATCGGGATGAATTTCCCGCAGGTCCTGAGAATCGAGCCGGGACGCCGCAGGCTTATCATCCCCACCGTTTTCTTGAACGCGGCAAAATGATCGTTGAACGCTGGTTCCCCGGCATAACCGAGGAACTGCTTCAGCAGGGTGCTCACCCCCGAGCGCAAAAGTCCGTTAAAATGACCAACCGTTTCGGCACGCTGGAACTGCCTGATGAGCCCAATGCGGGATGCAGCCGATCCCTGCTGGAGTGGACCCTTCGCAGCAGAGTGGCTACGCTGCCAAACGTTACTCTCTTACCGAAACTGACAGCGCAACAATTGCTGTTTGACGCCGGCAAGAAGGCCGTTACCGGCGTTGTGTTCCGGGACAGAAGCGCTAAAGAGACGGCGCTCCTTCATATGAATGCGGATATCGTCGTGGATACAAGCGGTCGCGGGTCCAAGCTGGCTGATTGGCTGCAGGACCTCGGTTATGCGATACCGGAGGCTGAACGGCTGCACATCTCTCTTGGCTACAGCACGCGGCATTATAAGGTGCCTAAGGAAATCCATGCGGCGTGGAGCACCATTGTGAACGAAGGAGACCCCGCCCTCGGCATCGGCACGGCCGTCTTCAATCCGATCGAGAATCAGCTTGCGGAAATCGTGCTGTATCGAGCGGGAGGGGCATCTTATCCGACAACCGAAAGCGATCTGTACAATCAGGAAGCCCAAGATCTATTCGGACCCGCCATCGGAAACTTGCTTGAGCAGTTGGAGCCTGTCTCGAGTCCGCGGGGCTACCGGATCGAAGAGTGCGTGAGACAGCACTTCGAGGAGATGGAGGACTGGCCCTCCGGTCTTCTAGTGCTTGGCGATGCCTTCTGCAGCTTCGATCCGATATTCGGCCAAGGCATGACGGTGGCGGCCATCCAGGCAGATACGCTGGACCGCTGCTTGCAGTCTAAGCAGGAAGGAGTCCAGCTTGAACAGGGATTCGAGCGTTCGGCACTTCAGGAGATTCAATCCGCCATAGAACCTGCATGGTGGCTTAGTGCAGCAGCTGATCTAAGATGGGCAGGCGTGAAATACGAAGGACGCTTGTCCGCCCAAGGGTTTTCTTTTGCCCAGAGGCTGTTCGACATATGCCAGGAACTGGCTTACAGCCATCACGACATGGCCGTATTTGAGCAGTACATGATGGTCACCGGCCTGCTCGCTTCGCCTAATGATCTGTTTAATGCTAAAAGCATCGCCGCCATCGTGAATGCGGATTGTTCCGGACAGGGTAACGCTTGGCTCCATCAAGTGCTGGAAGAGGCCGGTGTGCCGCTGGAGGAGCTATTGGAACAGATCATCCCCGCTTTCAATACGGAATTCCTGCCCTTAACCATGGGATTGCCCGAATAATCCAAATGCGTTATTGTGGATATCAGCAAGAGAATACCATGGTGAGGGATTGACAAGAAATGGCCCCGTTAAATGAAGAACAACTGCATCAAATACGCGACGAACGAAAAGAACAAATCATGCGAGCAGCCATCAAAGTATTCTCAAAAAGAGGTATTTTCGGAACCAAAATGAGCATGATCGCCGCCGAAGCCGGAGTCAGTCACGGCCTGCTTTATCATTACTTCAAATCCAAAGACGAGTTGTTCATTACGCTCGTACAGTGGTCAATGGATGAGGCACGGCACGCGCTCTCCGACATCTATGACGTGCCCGGTACCCCTCTTGAGAAAATTACATTGCTGACCTCCATGATTCTTCAAGAGGACGATAATTCGCACTTCATGCTGATTCAGCAAGCACGCACCTCGGATGGCGTGCCGGAAGAGGCCAAACAGATAATCGAGAGCTATTCCATCCATGCCTTCGTGGATCAGCTCATGCCGCTGTTCGAAGCCGGACAGCAGGCAGGAGAGATCGCGGCTGGCGATCTGAGAGAACTGGCGGCCTGTTATTTATCCGTGCTGTCGGGATTAATGACGCTGAAGTCCCAGGAGGATCCGAGCTATGCGCCTCCCAGAGCGGAGCTGCTGCTGCGCATGCTTACGAACGGACAGGGAAAATAACGCAAACAGACACACCTCTCATGAAATGGTCGGGTTCATAACCGCCATGTTCATAAGAGGTGTGTTTGTTACTGCTATGCGTGTTGTGTATCAGTCAGACGTCCCGGGTTCATGCTTCTCCTGCTCCCGGATCTGCGAGCCGTCGCTCAGCGTGATCCAAGTGTCGAACTGCCGCTCTCCTTCATGCAGGCGAATGACCCTTGCCCCCCGGAGCATGCCTTCACGGCCATATGTGCCATACCCGGTCGCTCTGCCGTAGCAGAGGCGGATGCCGTGCAGTTCACCCCAATAATCATTGATGTGATCATGTCCTGCGAACGTTCCCATCACATCCCCTCGCTCGAGCATCGCCGCGAACAGCCCGGTATTCACCTCCGGACAACACACCCTCTCAAACTTGCTGCCATAACACGTCTTCCGCTCCCACACCTCGCGATACTCCGGCAGCGGGATATGAAAAAAAGCCAATGACGGCAGCGGGTTCCCCTGATGCTTGACGCTGTATGCCCGGGACGCCATTTCATACCACCGGATCTGGTCGCGCCGGATCCAATCGTACCCCGGAACGGCAGGGTGTTCGGACTCTCTCCCTGAGTCGAAGAAGTACAAAACGGCCGCCGTCTCTTCTCCGTTGCTGCCGTATAAAGGCAGCGTATAATTTCCTACGCCATGAATATCCGGCGAGCCGTGCTCTGCGCAGTTATAAGCGTGCTGCATGGCGACATCCATCAGCTCTTCGCGCGTGATCTCGCCCTCCGTATCGTGATTCCCGAATACGAAGGCCCAGCGGATTCCGCGGGACTCCACCGCAGACACGGCATCCTTGAAGGCCTGCCCCGGATCCTGGCACTTTCTATAACCGGTGTCGGCTTCGCCGGAATAAATAAGATCGCCCGTAAACACCACCAGATCGGGCTGCTCCAGGTCGAGCACCGTCTCCATGCAGCGCCGGCTCATCAGATCCTCCGGCTCCCCATTCTTCCAATGAATATCTGTAAACTGCACGATCTTGAAGGTATGATCGTCTCCGAATCGAAGAATCGGCTTCATCGCACATTGCCTCCTTTACTTGGACATGCGGTTTTCATGTTGGTTGTTGTGGTTTTATGTGTATATTAGAGGAGGAAATGCCCAGAAGTCAATGATATTTGTTGACATCGTCAATTATCCATCCTAATATAAGATCGAATCCACAACTTCGGTCATCATCAGTCATATATCACATGGAGGCGAATGCATTTATGTCCGTAACCTATGAGGAGCGCAGAGGGAAGATTTTGAATCAATTAGAGCTTGAAGGCAAGGTGAAGGTCCACGCCTTGGCAGAACAGCTGGAGGTATCCGCCGAAACGATCCGGAGGGATTTGGACCGGTTAGAGAAAGAAGGCCAGCTGCGCAAGGTTTACGGCGGCGCCGTCAAATCGCGTTCCGGGCATATCGAGCCGTCCTTTACCAGTCGTTCCCAGACATGCGCGGAAGAAAAAGCCGCGATCGGCAAACTCGCCGCCTCCCTTGTCAAGGATGGCGAAACCGTTCTGCTTGATAACGGGACGACCACGATTGAGGTCATGCGCTATCTTAAGGACCGGCCTCATGTCACGGTCATCACCCATTCGCTGCCTATATTGAACCTCGCGATGGAGATGTTTCAGGGGAGGATTATTTTTATCGGCGGAGATATGGACCGGAACAAGCAAGCGTCAACCGGTCCTCTTACCGAAATGCTGCTGGAGCAGTTCAAGGTAAATAAAGCGTTTATCTCGGTTGGCGGGATCTCGTTAACCGATGGCATTACCGATTATGATCTGGACGAAGCCTACATCTCGCGAAAAATGCTTGCGCGTGCGGAGGAAGGCATCGTTCTCGCGGACCATACGAAGCTTGGGGTAACCACGTTCTCGAA
>NZ_AEXS01000099.1:0-48693 GCF_000204455.1 Paenibacillus sp. HGF5
TGTTATTTTTTATTCACTATATTATATATCTCATATATTTTTCTGATTTGCTCAATATCATTTGTTAATAGTTCTCCAACAAAAACTTCAAGAAGTTCTTGTTTAGCAAGTTTGTCTGAGTTCCCAATATCTCTAAAATTAAAAACTCCGTGTATTGCATATCAAATGCCTTAATAATTTTCTCTAATGTTTCTAGAGAAATATTTCTTTCTCCTCTTTCAACTCCACCAATATATGAACTTTGTAGTTGAGCCATTTCTCCTAGCTTTTCTTGGCTTATTTTATTATCTTTTCGTATTTGCCTGATTCGTTTCCCGACTAAAATTGCCAGGTTTGCCACATCAACCACCACCTAATTTATAGGTTAGGTAAGCCAATGACATAACAAAAGATCATCTAACTATAAATACCATTGAATAAAAAACTTATAAGTTCTATATTTGAAATATAAAAATCCAGTGGAGTTGACACGATGAGTAATTTACAAATAAATCAGGTTATTGAAAATGTTCTGCAAAGCAAGATGAGGGGCAAGATTGTATATCAAAGTTACCTACCAGCTTTGACAGCATTAAATCTTACGTTTGTTAAACCTTATAACGATTCAAATGGTAAAGGTTATCAGCGTCCCGTTGACCCTAAACGATGTCATGACTTTGCTGTTTATTTGTCTAAAAGGTGAAGATGCACTATTTACTCCTGTATTATTGAATGCATGCGGTAAAATGGGAATTTTCTTGTTATGACAGACAGAGACCTAATTATGGAAGATTAATATGTAAAGGAAAAGCATCTCTGATGGATGGACAACATAGATTAGGTGGCATTGAAAAGTATGTTAGTGAGACGAATTCGGATATAACTATTCCATTCTTAGCTTTCCATTCTCTTGATGATGATGAGGAAATCAAATTGTTCGATACTATTAATACTAAAGCAAAAGGAATAGGTCCATCGTTAAGTAAATATTTACGTAGGGATTCTGATGATTTGAGCTGGGTTGCTACAGAATTGTTAATGAGAAAAGAAAGTCCTTTCGCATTAATTGGAAGTATTATTGGAAAACGAGTCAAAGGGAGACATATTACACTGCAAAATTTGTATCGCACCTTACATTTGCTTTTTAAAGACTCACATTTAACTTCTTTAACAAAAGAAGAAAAGTTGAATATTGCGTTAACGTATTACACAACTGTTAAAGAAACATTCCCTTCAGAATGGTTAGATTATTCGGGACATCGATTGACTCATATAGTATGTATGGATGCTCTTTCTATTGCTGGATGTAATATATTAAGTAAGCAAATCACCAAATCTAAGAAACGAGTGGATTATTCTGTATTAATCAAATCTGTATCCAAACTTAAACAAATTGACTGGTCATCAAATGGGCCTTTACGCTATTTAAAAGGTTTAAGCGGTTCAAAAACATTATCACTAGAAATCACTGAACTAATGAGCTGACAAGTAAGAGGACAATACATCTGTATGTAATGTCCTCTTTGCTGATTAACTGGTATTAATTACCGCTAAGATCTTCACAAAATTATATTTATAATTGATATAACAAAATTAATTTGAATGAGGGAAATACTGTTGATCAAGAAGTTCAACCATTATTTGTGTCCACCTGGAGTTGAGAGCAGGTATTCATTATTGGTATTTGAAGATGATAAACAACCATTTATTCCTTTGACGGAATACTATCATTATCAACTAGGCAGAGTAAGTGAAAGCACTGCTCTTTCGTACCTGTGCGTCTTGGAGCCTTTTTTTTATTGGCTGAAATTCAAAAGTCTCTACATGGGTGAACGAGTGAAGTGGGATAGTTCTCCCTTGGCAATAAAATCTGCTATAAAACAATATCTCCAGAAGGAATTAGGTTGTAAAGTAAGGGATCAAGATAAATATGAACAAGTGTACCTAACCAATAAAAGTAAGAAAACAGTGAATCATTTTCTAGCAGCAGTTAAATCTTTTTATAAAACTATGATTCGTCTAGAAATGTATAGTCACTCAAATCCACTCGTAAATGTCGAACTTCTAAGCGATTCATTTGATATGCAGGGAGAGAGAAGGGACCGCCGGCGTATGCCACAAATAGCAGGTACTGAAGAACCAACTAAGTACAGAGCCCACACTGATTCATACTTTAAGTTAATTAATACAGAATGGATTCCTGAAATTATTGGAGATAAGGACCTACCTTTTAGAATCTACAACGCAGGAGAAAAAGCTCATTGGTCTTTACGTGACGAGGTAATTATACGTTTTTTATTTGAAACTGGTGCACGGATCTCAGAAATACTCGATTTAACGATCGGCGATTATCGTAACCGGTTAGATAAACTCGAACTTTCAACCTTTAATAAAGGTAGTTTTAAAAGAAGAATTAAATTCATACGTATTTCTTCAGATACATTAAAGCTTCTTATCAGATATGTGAATATGGATAGAAAAAAACATGCTGATACAACCTTGAAGTTTGACAAATTAGCAGATGAAGAGCCCATATTTCTGTCAACAAGAGGAACTAAATATACATATTCGGCATTTTATAATAATTGGTCAAAAATCATACGTTATGCAGACATAAAATTAAATCCCCATAAAGCGCGACATTGGTTTGTAACATCACGACTAAAGGGGATTTATGAAACATCGAATTCACAAGCTGAAATTGAAGAAAAAAAGAAGCAACTTATTGGTTATATGAAGTGGAGAGATGCTGAGACTATTGATGTCTATGAGCACATTTATGATGAAGAAAAATATCGTGATTTACATGAGAGCTTAATCCGAACATACTCCATAAGAGAAAAAGAGTATCTACAAAATAAAAAAAGAAGAAAAGAAGCACCAGTCAATAAAACAGCTACCAATCAAGATGTTGACTTTAAAGAAGACTGGTTAAATGATCTTTTTGAAGGAATGGACTAATAATGACACTTGAGATTGAATCGAAGAAATGGTACCCTTTGTTGCTTGGCAAAATAGACGGAGAGCTATTAGCACTCCAGGATTATGAGGAAGAATATTATTGGAACAAAGTCGATGAAGTTTCTCTGAAATATTTTATTAAGCACGTATTAGGAACTCCTTGGCAGAATCATCTTGGTCTCAGCCTTTTATGTGTAACCGATAGGAGATTAACACCTCAGTCTATTTATAACTTGTTGAGCAACTTAAATGCAAGATTCAAAAACCTATTTGAAGCAGCTGAAATATCAACTATGGATGAATTCAATTATCCTATTGTTGAAAAATATTTAACAGGTGAACTTTTAAATAATCATACCGAGCGACAACGACAATCTTTTCTAACTGCATACAATAGTTTTTTCTTTAATATGTCTAAATGGATAACAACAAAGTTCACAAAAGAACAACAGAATACACTACAAAAATATCTTCTTCCAAAATTGCCTTTCGATAATCGTGATTTTACTGCACGTACTAAAGCCATAGTTAGTGCGAAAGAAAACAGAAAAATTGAAACATCGGCTGTGACGCCTTTATTACCCGAAATAAGAGCGGAAGCACATTTTAGGTGGAATCAGGTCAAGAGACTTCGAGAAGCTGTACAAGACGTCTTAGAAGTGGCAAAACAAAATAATAAACCCTTACCCATAGAGTTTAATTATGAAGAGTCAGAATATACGAATGAACGATGGCACTTCATCTTGTGGGATAAAATCAGCTTTGGAGAATATCATGATGTTGGAACATCAACTGAAAATGAAGTTTTTTTGGAGTTCATCAAAGCAGAAAAATTAGAAGATGGATCTCCTGGTGACGGCTTATGGTTTTTAGATATACTAAAGCGTCGCTTAATAGGAATTTGGTCGAATGATTATGTTAGTAAAGATGAACGCGATGAAATTGTCAATTATCTAAAACAATGGGGATATGAGAATGCCGAAAGTGGCCAAGCTCCGTTCTTCCATAGAAATCCTGGATTATTGACTCAAGGTGTCTATATTGTTAGAAACGCAAGAAAATTTGATAAACAGCTAATAAATCTTGAACCCATTTATGCAGCCTGTATGTTTGCAAGATTTGCTCTAGATATCATAACATCATCAGGTGCTCGGATGAATGAACTTCTACAAATAAGTTATGATAAAAAATGTTGTATTGTAACGGTGGATAATCATAATGATACTTCAAGAAGAAACTACATTTTCAGATTGATACCAAAGGGACGAGAAGAAGAAGAGAACTACTACATGCCTGAACAAGTGTTCCAATTTATGAATGAAATTATCAAGTTCTTAAAGGATTCATATAAGTCAGATTCTATTCCAGAAGTAGAATATTCACTAGCGACTCGTAAGCATCTCATGATTAACAAACGTTATGTCTTTCAATATCAGAATCGCCATTTAAATGAGTCCACTATTAACGCAATTATTCGATTTATACTTCATGGCCTTATTATTCAAACGAGTGAAGGAAACCAAGTTGTCTTAAAATCCCACTTACTGAGACATGCATTTGCTACTCATGCTGTTCAGACTGAAAAAGTTCCAATCGATATTGTTAAATCCCTTTTACATCAAAAGGATCTCTCGGTTACAGAGTATTATTCAGCGCCTACACATCAACAAATATCAGACACAATTGATTCTTTACACGACAATTGGGTTTCATTTGTGGATATTCAAAAAGGTATCCTTAGAGGTCCAGATGAATTACAAGAAATTTATGATGATTACAAAGAGAAGGTCGGAACATTGTCAAAGGTTGTGGGAGGGATATGTACCACCGACTCTGTCTGTCCCACTAAGTTAGCTTGTGTTGGATGTGCAGCAAAAGTCCCACAACCTGAGTTCAAACAAGAGATAAAAGCTTACTTACAATGGGCAGAAGAAAGTGAAGCGATGTTTAACAAGAATGGCATGCTTCTAGAAGCTAAAAAAATGAAGATATCCAAAAACAGAGCGAAGAATGAACTCAAAGAAATTGAGTTAATGGAACGTTATCAAAGGGATGAACATTATGAACCCAGAGTTCGAATCAAACACTAATAAAAAACCTTGGCTAGAAAATAACAATAAAGAAGCTAAGGAAAGAATATATAGGCTAGGAAAGAAAGCAGTCGATTCACTCATAAAAGATTCCATGCCGATTTCATACAGAAATATAGCCGCAAGATCCAAGCAATTAGATATTTCCGGCCAAGGTATACATCCTAATAGCGTCAAAAACAATGATAAACTCTATGCTTATTATCAAAAATATTCAAATTTCAAGGCAGCAAAGAGTAAAACTAAAAAAATACGAATTAGTGAAACTGATTACACTCATATCAAAATTGATCGTGATGTTCAAAGAGTAAAGGGAAGATATATGAAGATGTCAAAACTGGAACTAGTAGAATTGCTAATTCAAGCTGAACAGTATATAGCTGAACAGAATAAGATATGGATAAAAACACAGTTTGAATTATTCAAATAAATCTGATACATGGGAAAAACCTCAGAGACTCTAAAGAAAACAATCTCCAAGAATTGTCGTTACGTATCCGTACTTATAGGACTGTAATCAAGGTTAAGTCGCTCGCTCGAGCGGCTTTTTTTATTATTAGCATAAGGAAGAATACACAACGGAAGAACTTGATAGCAAAACTCCTCTTTTTGACACAATATAAATCTCAGGGTAGCAGATTTAATCTGCAGGTTTATTATGTTATAAATGTAATTAAGAACACCACAGTATTGCATTGGGGCTAAGCGAAATGCCGTGAGCTGGAACTAATCGATACATACCCATAACAGTACACCAACGAGGAATAAGTGCTTACGATGGGTATAAAGATTTGGGGGAGTTAATTTGTTAAGATGTATAACAGCTGGTAAAGAGACCTTGATTTCAACAAACTGTAATGCGGAAGCTGTCGCTAAATTGGTAAAGGATCATCAAATATTTTGCCCTAACTGTGGAGGAGATGTAATATTCAAGAATGGTACCGTTAACATATCCCATTTTGCACATCGTGTGGCAGAGTGTAAATATGTTGGTCACGAGCCTGAAACAAAAAGCCATATAAAAGGAAAAACCATTCTGTACGAATGGCTAAGGGGTATGTTTCCTACTGCATTTGTGCAATATGAAATGCATATACCCACCACTGGACAAATAGCAGATGTATATGTAGAGCATATAGATGGTGTGTATGCAGGAGTAAAGTGGGCTTTCGAGTTTCAACACAGTCAAATGACCATTGCACAGTGGGAAGAGCGCCACAACTTATATGAGTCTGTCGACATACAGGATTTCTGGATTTTTGACAAGGCTAAGTTTATGAAGTTCTCGTCAGCTAGGGATTTTACAGATGCCAGAAGAACAGTTAAATTCGATGAGCATATTTACGATAAAACAGGTCTTTTGTACTTTCTTGATTTGGAGAAGTCCGAGTTATCTATTGAATTTAACTACATTAAAACACCAAGAACCATCATGGTGGGTGGGTATGATAGAACGCAATACTTCACTTATCATGAACCAAGAGATAACTCTATCCCAATATCCAGTGTTAGAGTAAGAAAATGCAGAACGTTTGATTATTTTGTGCTAGTAACAGATAGTTTAGAGTTTTATATGGAGGACAGGCTACGCTATGTTCTTCGAATTCTCGAGCAAAAGGCTATGGAGAAAAAGGAAGCACTCTACTTGGAGAGGCTATTAGAAAAAGGTAACCACGCTAGAATTACTTACGGAGATAAGTTCGCAGATCGTTTCAAAGATATTATCGCAGACTCGGACGGTGAGCTTAATTACTACCAAACATTATTTTCTCCAGATGATGACTCATACGATAAAGAGCTCGAGTTGATGCGAGAAGATGTGATAAATCTCAACATCGAGCAATTTTTCTCCAAGTATAAGAGAATCGTCGAAGCAGCCGTTTCCAATAGGGAAGAATACAGAGTTTTTAAAGCCAGTGATGACATCTCGTTGCGGGTATTAACTAAGTATGTTAATCTTGCCGATTTGCGACTAGTTGGGTTATTGAAGGAACAAGGCGATATGACCTTGCAGGAGTACCTGTCGTCAAAGTACAAGGATAATATATCGTTATCGGTATATGTGTATACAAAGCACAGAGACACTTTGAATAGGCTAGAGAGACGTAAGAGACGTAATCAGGATTATATAAACGAGATGCTGTCGAAAATTAACAGAGAGCTGCTTGTCTACGGTAGTTCACATACAGCTATGGACTATGCAATTGAGTACAGAAATCTTGGTTCTATCGATGAAGTGGAGAACTGTATCGCTCAAATAAAAGAAAAATTCTACGTCCGAGACCCTTTAGCGGATGAGCTAACAAACTGATATTTTCGGCAGCCTGTGGAAATTAAATCTAAAACCCCACTGATTAAATAAATCAGTGGGGTTTTATTGAAATGATAAAAGAGTAGTGCTAAATAAATCATTCGTTTGTGACACAAACCATGTGAAATCGGTAATACAAAGGAGTTGAACAACTTTATCTACATATGTACAAAATACGAGTTTTGTGAAATAGATGACAAGAAAAGAAGCTCCACAGCTGATTTTCATTTAGATTCGTATGAATCTGCTTAGTTTTAGCTTTCTATTATATTAAGCCGTTATGATTCTTTTTTCTTGCACATCTTCTTATTATCAAACAACTTTAACTGTTTTCAATTGGATTCTTTCTTCATTTAGATTCTTGATTCATTCGTTTGAATTACAATTCATCTAATCTAAGGCTTTAATTAAACTTCAATTAATGTCGTCCAATATCGTCATTAAACGATTATTTGTACAAGTTTGTTCATGTGCCATTAAAATCATCGAATTTTGGTTATTTCATTATTATTACGATTTCGCTTAACACATTTTAGCGGAATTTCCCTACTGAGATATTTTAACCTTTCGTTGGTTCTTAATCGTTTTGATTTTTGCTTGCTTGTTATCATCCTTCTTCCTAATTTTTTCAACCCTCCCCTCTCTACACCTTTATGATTTACCATTATATGTTATTTTATGTACCTTGAAATATAAAAAAACCGGCCATATTCGGTCGGTTTTTCTCCCGCATCATCAGGACAATGCACGATTTACTTAATATTGGAATATATTGTGCTGTTCGGCTCATATACTCATCATGATTAGCCCGTCTCTTCAAAGTCAGGGACAACGTGTAAGTCAACCACGCTTATCAAACCCATGCACCTGTGCAGTCCCCTCCTGTTTTTACTTCAGATTCGCAGACCACTTCTCGGCACGAGCCTGCAGATCATCCAAAAACTTCTGAATATCCGGAGCATTACCGGACGCCGCCTGGCTGATAAATCCGTTTATGGCTGGAGCGATGTCGCTCATATAGAACGGATTGGCTTCATCCATGAGCTCCGAGTGGCCAACATCTGCGATTTCGAGAGCTTTTTTCACAAACTTATCCTCCGGAGTTACGAAATCAGCGTTTTTAAGTGTCGGGGTACTGGAGAAGTTCTCATACATGTATTTTTGCGTCATGTAGCTGGTCAAGAACTTTAATACTTCCCATGATGCATCCACATCTTTGGCATTCTTTGCCATGATGAACGGGTCAACCGCCACCCAGCCTTCGCCTTTAGGACCCATGTTCAGCACAGGTTCAAAACGGTCCAGCAGCTCCTTGTTCTGCTTCGACCGGTATTCACTCATCGTGGAGCCGCCGGTGGAATCCAGCGCGATGGCAATATTGTTTTTCTCGAGCCCGAAATTCTCGGCACCCTGGGCATTCACGAACCCGGCCGGTGGCAGCTGTGCGGCTTCCTTCAGCCATTCCAGCACTTTGACCATTTCCGGAGAATTCAGGTGCCACTTGATGTTCTTGATATCCTTCAGTGACCCTTCCGCTCCTTTGGCGCCATATGCAAGGGTTAATGCAACAAAGGTAGATCCGTTTAATGAGTTGCCGCTCCAATACAAACCGAAATTGTCTTCACCGGTTTTCGGGTTTTTGCCGGTCATCTGCTTGGCTTTCTCCAGAATTTCATCCGGTCCCGGCTGTGCCGAGAGTGTTTCAACGCCCCAGTCTTCAAATAGCTTCTTATCATAAATCGTCATCCGGCGGCCAAGAACGGCAGGAATTCCAAATTGTTTGCTTCCGTCCGGCGACTTGGTGCTATAGGAGTTGTTCATAATGCCTTCCAGATAGATGCTTGGGTCAAACGAAGTATCTTTTGCAATCAAGTCGTCCAGGTCACGCAGCAGCCCTTCTTGGTACCATTGCGATGCAAAGGCTCCCCCGGTATACAAGACATCCGCATCGCCGGAGAGCAGCATGGCCGTTTGTTTGGCTTTTACGTTCTCCCAAGGGATTTGATAAACCTCCAGTTTGATGTTCGGATACATTTTTTTGAACGTTTTATCCAAATATTCGTTGAGTCCGATGGTCGGGTTGCCTGTCAGCGCATCGATCCCGTTATCCAGCTGCCAGCCTGCCAGCGCAACGCGAACCGTTCCTTCCATATCCGATACTTTTTCAATTGTAACGCCGCCTGTCACATCTTTACCTGAACTGCCTGAACAAGCCGCCAATGTAAACACCAGCACGAATGACAGGATCAGCAGCACAGCTTTTTTCATCACATCAACACCCCCGCATAATTTTAGCTTTACTTTCTGAATTACTGCTTGATACCGGACAGCGCAATGCTTTCGATAATATAGCGCTGCAGGAACATATAGACGACGATAACCGGAATGAGACTCGTGGTTGTGGCCGCCATAATAATGGATGGCTGTTGGTTAATACCGTTGTTGTACGTAAACATGGCTAAACCGATCTGGATCGTGTACTTGGCAGCCGATTTCAAGATCAGCAGCGGCCACAGCATATCGTTCCATACGCCCAAGAACAGCAGAATGATCATGGTGGCGATAATCGGCGTACACAGCGGCAGATAAACCCGGCTGAATACCGTAATTTCCTTGGCTCCATCCAGTACGGCCGCTTCCCTTAAACTGCTGGGCAATTGATCAAAGAACGCTTTGGCTAAAAAAGTACCGAACGCATAGTTCATGGCCGGTAAATAAAATGCCAGATAATTGTCGACCAACCCAAGTTTACTGAACAAAAGATACTGCGGAATCATGGTCATTTCGAACGGAATCATCATCGTGCTTAGCGCCAGCAGCAGTACGAAATTAGCTCCTTTGAAGCGAAGCTTGGATAAGGCATAACCGGATAATAGTGCGGACAACGAGCTGATGATAATGACCCCTGCGCTGACAAGCGTGGAATTGCCGATATATCGGAACATATTGATGTTGGTGAAAGCGGCTTCATAGGTTCGGATTGAAGGCTCCTCCGGCCATATTTTCGGCGGGAATGAAATATTTAACCGTGCAGCCCAATCGAAGCTCGTTACCAGCATCCATAAGAATGGCACAATCATAATGAATGAACCTACCAATAGAACCAGCGTTAGCATCAATTGTGGAAGAGTGATTCGTTTACGGCGCACCGGCTCCTTGGGCAAGGCTGAAGTGCTCATAGTTACCCTCCTGTCTTCTGGAATAAGGTTCCCCCTACGGATCCGAGAATAGATAATGGGATTAATCCAAGCTGTCTTTACGTCGGTTGAGCAGCATGAGGAACACGGTTAAGATGAGTATGATGACGAATAACAGATAGGATACGGCCGTAGCCAGCCCCATCTGCGAAGAGAGAAATGCATTTCGGTAAATATACAGCACCACGGTCATCAAGCTTCCCCCAGGATTACCTGCAGTTCCGCCAATTAACCATACATCCGTAAAGCGTTTCATTCCGCCGATGGTTCCCATGATGAGCATGAACACAAAGATCGGACGCAAGTATGGAATCGTTATATACCACCATTTCCGGTACGTGCCTGCACCGTCGACCTCGGCAGCCTCATAGAGATCCCGCGGGACGCTTTGCAAACCGGCCAGAAAAATAATGGTGTTATACCCTAGTGCACCCCACAAGCTCATCAGCACGATACTGTAACGCGCAACTTCCGGGTTCGTGAACCAGCCGACCGGATCGATGCCGAACAATCCAATCACGAAGTTGATCAGCCCTTCCTTGGAGGGGAAAAACAAGAAGGAGAACAACAAGCTTGTAGCAACGCCGGACACGACGTTGGGCAGAAAATAGACCGCTTTGAAAAAATTGCGTCCCAGATGCCATTTCAGATTATTAATCAGGCTTGCCAGAACAAACGAAAGCGCGATCCCTAGCAATACGGACCATATCCCCATGACGAACGTATTTGTAAGCGCTTGCCAAAATAAGGAATCCTCTAATGCGTAACGATAGTTGCTCAGGCCCACCCAGTTCCCGGATAAATTGAGCCCGGATGTCTGATGAAAACTCATAAACAGTGCGGCAAACATGGGATAAATGGCAAATACGATGACGCCGATAATCAGAGGGGCGCTGAATAGATAACCCATCCAGTCATTGCGCGTAAATCTGAACTTTCGTTTTGCCCATTTTCCATGTTCCGCAGTCCATTTCCCTTCTGGGGTGGATGACAAACCGATCCTCCTCCTTTCGTTAGTAACCGGATCCATTCCGGCAATCGGACAAGACGTTCATGTCCATTCTGTACATGGTTATGTGGATGAATCCGGATTATGTGTTATTCTTTTTTTCACAGACGTGAATGAAAGATCAACACCTTAAAGCGATTCTTTATCGGCAGTGTATGCAGCTGCCCGCTTCCGGGTGTATGCCTAGATTGAACCCCATTTCGATACGCATAAAAAAAGCACAGCCTCCAATAGGCTGTGCTTTATATATTCAAAGGGCTTAAACTTCGATAATGATGGGCAGAATCATCGGCCGTCTCTTGGTCTCACTGTATATGAATTTGCCGACATGATCCTTCAAGGTTTGCTTGATCAGATTCCATTGGGTGGATCCGGTTTCAGTCAAATCCTTCATTGAAGACGAGACGATATCGTGGATCTGACCCATGAATTCCTCCGAATCTTTCACGAAGATAAAACCCCGGGATATAAGCTCGGGCTTGGCCACCATCTGCTTTTCCGTTTTGCTGAGCGTGGTGACGATAATGAGCATCCCGTCGGAGGACAGCTGCCTGCGGTCCCGCAAAACGATATTGCCTACGTTGCCGATCATCAATCCGTCCACCAGGCTGTTGCCTGAAGGGATTTTAGGACCTAACGATGCCATTCCCTGCTGGATTTGTATCGTATCGCCATTCTGAACGATAAACACGTTCTCATTCGGGATCCCCACGGACTCTGCCAGCTGACGATGCTGATAGAGCATTCGGAATTCACCGTGAACGGGGAGCAAATAGTCCGGTTTCATTAAGGTAAGCATCAACTTCAATTCTTCTTGGCTGCCATGTCCGGATACATGCATCCCAGAAGTTACACCCGATCCATAAATGACCTGGGCTCCCAGCACATATAAATTATCGATGACATGAGCCAGATTCCGCTCATTACCCGGTATCGCCCCTGCGGCAATAATGACCGTATCGCCCGGCAGAATTTCGATATGGGGATGCTTGGAGTTGGCTAGCCGTGATAAGGCTGCCATAGGCTCCCCTTGGCTTCCCGTGCATAACACGGCGATTTGGTCCGGCGGATAACGCTCGCTATCTCCAGCATCGATCAGCAAATCATCGGGCATGTTGAGATACCCGTGCTCCTTGGCCACCGCAACGACATTAACCATGCTCCGGCCGAGCAGGATCAATTTCCGTTCCGTTTCTACCGCGGCATCGATGATCTGCTGGACACGGTTGACGTTCGAAGCAAATGTGGAGATGAATACCTGCTGTTTGGCCTGGGCGAAAGCCTCCAGGATATGACCGCCAACCAAGCGTTCCGAAGGGGTAAACCCGGGTCTTTCGGCGTTTGTGCTTTCCGATAGCAGCACCTTCACGCCCTGCTTGCCGATTTCTGCCATTCGGTGCAGGTCAGGATAAGGTCCCTTCACAGGAGACATGTCGAATTTAAAATCTCCCGTGTGGACGACATTGCCTTCCGGAGTTTGAAAAACGATGCCCACGCAATCCGGAATGCTGTGACTGGTCGAAAAAAAAGAGGCATGGATGGCACCCGCTTGAATAGTGGAATTCGCATCGATCGTGTGGAGCTCGGAATTACGCAGAATACGATGCTCTTTAAGCTTGATTTTAATCAGCTCAATCGTAAGCTTCGTCCCATACACCGGGATCGGCAGCTGCTTCAGTAAATAGGGAATTCCACCAATATGGTCTTCATGTCCATGAGTGACGACAAGGGCTCTGACTTTATCCGCGTTGTCCAGCAAATAGGTGAAGTCGGGTACAATCAAGTCGATGCCGGGCAGGTTTTCGTCAGGGAATTTCGAGCCGCAATCAATCACCACAATATCTTGATCGTACTGTATGAAGTACATGTTTTTTCCAATTTCATTCACACCGCCAAGCGCGGCGACCAGCAGTTTCTTTTCAGCTATATTCATGGCTAGGTTGCCTCCTTGTCTCTACTCGCCTAGGTCCATATCTTTCGATGCATGTTGTTCCTCCTATATTATTGAAGTTCTCGCAAAACTTATACACCGTGGGTAACAATGGCTTCGCCAGTCGTGATGCGGAGTAACGACAGAAAACCCGCCAATCTGAAACGGTATGCCATTTGTCTTTAGCGATTTCAGTTGCAGCCAGATAGGAATTCAGACCTCATGCCTCTTTATAAGTAGAAAAAAATGAAAAAAAGACTGCCGGACAATCGGCAGTCTTCTGAATATAGCGCAAGTCGCGTCTTACGAATGCTTCCCCTGTTGTTTAGGAGCTTTAACCGGCTTATCGTCAACGCTGACAAAGATCGGATTAGAATAAAACCACAGGTCGCTGTAATTCCGTTTATTTATTTCCGCAAATCGCTGCTCGTTGTCTTCAATGTCCGTTTTGGGATCCATGAGCGGATCGCCATGGCTGGTTTCACCGGCAACATTCACGCCAAGGTTCGTTCCTCTTAACCGGAAATATTGGTCCTTTGTGGCTTTCGTCCGATATGTGATCACGTTGTATCCATCCCGATCGGTTGTCCAATCCTTGCTCGTAAACCGTTTCATCACTTTGGTCGAATCGTTGGTGCTCTTGCTGTATGCCGCCGTATCTGGTTGTGCTTTACCGGTGACATCACCCGAGATCAAATCGACATGATCCACGGCTACGGGGTCGCCGTTGTTATTTTGTTTCGGGCTTTTGAATCGGATCGTAATTTCGATAGGATTCCCTTGTTTCACTTGAAGTTTACTCCCCATCTCGGCCTGCTTATTTCCATGGCGAACGCGGAAATCCAAGGCGTTGATTAAATCGCCGTGCACGGAGAACGATTTGCCTGAACGCATGCCGTTCAGCACGCTTTGCATATCCTTTCCGTTCACCCATGTGTAATTCTTGGCGTATTGTCCAGGCCAATAACCGCTGGAGTATAAACGGTTATCACTTATCTCAAAATGAGAATCTGAGTTCGCAAAGTTCCAAAATTCGCGTCCTTCGCCGAGCAGCGCATCCCATACGCCGCCAACTTTGGCAATCATGTAATCAGCGCCGCCATAGGTTCTGTTTTCCGGCGTAGTTAAATTTAGCCCCCCACGATCAGGTTCCATCTGATTCCCGGGCATTCCCTCCATCCCGAATACGACATTCGGCGCGATGTTGTTGAAATCCCGTATGTCAGCGATTGTATAAACGGTTTTTCTGGAAGGATGGTTGAGCAATGCATAACTGCTGTTGGCGTAGTTTTTTTGGAGCCAGGCCAGTGCCGTTCGGGCATCTTCGGACGTCGTAGAAGCCCGGCTGCCTGTTTTTTTCCAATCGGCGACGTCTTTGGGATCAAACATCGCTTCATCCCGATCCGTAAATAGATACTCGAACTGACGGGCTGCCTTAAGGCTCGACTCTGAACCCAATGCGCCTGCTATAATGCCGACTCCCACATGTTCGTATGTAGGCATGTCCCATTCAAAACCCGAAAAGATAATGTTGTTCTTGTATTTCCCTGCTGCCTGGAGCTGCTGGATCTTGGGAATCTGGTACAGTGCCATTCCTTGGGAGAACGGAACAGGTCCGGCGGCAAGAGGATTTCCTTCATCATCCCGTTTAGAAACTCTAAGATGGTCCGAAACGGCGATCCAATCCAGGCCGTACTTATCGAACCCGTTGTCCAGCAATTCCTGCAAGGATTGACTGGCATCATCGGATTGATACGTATGCGCATGATACTCCCCTGTCATCCATTTGCCGTTGCTTTCCGGCTTAAACTTAGACCCATCCGACTTCGCATGAACAACCATGCCTTGCGAAAGGATGGACAAGCTGAGCGCCAAAACCATGATGGTTTTCTTCTTTAGCTGCATTTCATGGCACCTCCGAGTTGATATCAATAGTAAAACTTCTTAAGTGTAAGCCTTCTTGATTAAGAGAATGTTATGATAAATCAATACATTTGTAAGAATAGTCCTCTCGTTATTCTCTATGTCCAATAGAATAAATAAGCTGGCGTCTTTGTAACTCGAAATAAGCAGCTCTTTATCCATTAGGTTACATATATTATATTATGTAAACCATTAATAAACAGAATGACTACAACCTGCATTCGTTGTAGTCATTTCGATGAACTTCCTCTAAGATTACATTTCTTTGGATAAAGTTCGACGTACCAACTTTACCTGTCCATTCATCCCTGAAGGCAAAGCATTCTTGCCATACAGGTTCTCCAGCGTATTGGCTGCACGTATGGTAAGCTGATGGAGCCCCTGTTCCACATACGGCGTGATGTTCCAATGATACGGAGGCCACAGCCGGATGCCAGCGTTTGTATCATTCACATATAGGCAAGCCGTCTCCCTAATATCTTCGGCTTCCAGCCACAACTCCTCGTCCGGAGCTAAGCTGACCTCCGTCAGGTCTACCTGCTGAGAGTAATCACCCGCCCCCGCATAATAAGGATAGCCGGAAGAAGCCCAAGAACCAAACATATGTTCCGAACATGCGTTTAACCTCACCCCATCTTCTATTTCAAACGGCCCAATCAAATAGGCTGGGAATGAAATCGCCGGCATCGGCTCCAATAAGGAAACCGTCAATATCTCGAGCTCGTTCTCGCCCGCCACCAAATGAGCCGTGATATCCAGGCAAGCATAGTTTGAATCCTGCCAATCGGATGGCTTCAGCGCATTCTGCCTGACCCCATTCACGAAGATTTCAACATTGCGCCTGCGCTGCAGGAAGCCGATATGGGCCGGTATTTTCTGATCCA
Organism: Paenibacillus sp. HGF5; assembly: GCF_000204455.1. Lineage (NCBI taxonomy): Bacteria > Bacillati > Bacillota > Bacilli > Caryophanales > Paenibacillaceae > Paenibacillus > Paenibacillus sp. HGF5. The sequence goes on from NZ_AEXS01000099.1 coordinate 16,285, forward strand.
CATCGTCCAGAATCAACTCAAGCCTCGGCAATGGACGGACATCTGGTGAATTAGAACGATCTCGTCCACTCGGTGATAGCAATTGTTCGATCAATGCCTGCGTCATGGTAAACGTGGTACGGTATGTGTTCACTTGCCCAGGCATCGTGGCATTCATCCTGGAGTTTCGGTCATTCAGCGTGACCTGCCACTGGTCCAGTAATAAAACGTTGGGTTCAAGAGTCTGAAAACGCCACTTATCTTCGAGAACGATAATATCCTCGGTTTTATGCACCCCAGCGAACATTTGTTCCGTATCACTAACCGGGCTCACCTCAGGATCGACCGATAGAACTCGCATCTCTCCAGGTGCATAGGTAAGAACGGAATCTCTGGCTAACTGGCGTATGTTCCCGCTTTCCAGGTCCCACTCTTCAATAAGGTGCCCGGTTTCTCCTGCGTCAAGCTTCATGGCAACGCCATGCTCCGTCCAGTTCATAAACCATACAAATACACGGTTACCGAACACGCGTTCTACATAGATCAAATCCTCATATTGTCCTTCAAGCAGCTTCCATCGTAAGGCAGAAGCTTTCATTAATAACCTGTTTACCGTTTCACACAAGGGCTCGAGCAGATCTGGAGACTGCTCCTTTATACGGCCTTCGGACATCTCTGGATCGGCAAGTATCCGCTTTTCTCCGGGATCGAGATGATCCTCGATCCATGTGTCTTCGTGGTCCGTTTCCTCCAACGAATAAAATAAAGCATACCCTTTGCCAACGGGGCGTAAAGCCCCATGCTGAGGATTCGGGCTAAAAAGCTCATGCATTTGCTTTGCCAGCTCCGGGTCCTGACGCACGGTCTCGCTATGCTGCGGAATTGCTCCTACGGCAACCAGCGTACCGCCTTGCTTAACATAGGCAACCAGTAGAACGGCAATGTCTCTCGACATGACTTCCACCTCGGGCATAACCAAAACCGAATATACGTTCCCATCGTTGCTAAATCGAATCCCTTTTCCATCAACAAGGTCCGCATCGCGAAGCTGACATTCATCAACATAGTCATAATCAATGGAATGGCGCAGCATGCGATCCGACAAAAGCGAGAACAAGGTATCGGATGAAGGAAACCGGTTAGATTGTCCAGATACGAACATATTTTCGCACACCGTATGAATAGGCGATAATAGAAGAACCTCCGGTGAACGTTTACCGCTCTTGCCCAGCAGACTCAATCGACCGATATAATCGGCAAAAGCGCGATAATGCGGCCAATGCGGCGCATGTTTGAACTCTGTTGGAGGAAAATCGGTTTTCCGATACCCCGCAAACGAATAATAGAACGCATGCGGGATAAACAGATTAACGCCCAGGAAAGCCATGAAATTGGCATCGAGCCGCCTTTGACGCATGGAATAGCCGTGACCGCTGGCGCCAAAGGCCTCGCAGATCACGCGTTCTTTATTATCCAGCCCGGCTACGGAAGCCGCCGTCTTCACGGACACGATCCGATGAGGATTCTCTTTGGTGCCGATGCCGGGGGTTAAATAATCCACGCCTGCATAGTGAAACTGCTGCAGGACGCGCGTCTGGTTGCCCTGCGACCTGGCTTGCCCCCAGACCGGCTCCTCCAGCGTATGACCGATGTACAGCAGTCCATGCCCTTCGCACCATGAGGAAATCGCTTGATGATAGCCCTCCACATACCAGCGCGTAATCGTATCATAATATTGCTGTTTCGTTGTCCGGCTGCCGTCTGCCATGTTATATAGCAAAGCGCCTAATCGTGGGATAAGATCATACCCGTTCTCTTGCCGGTACCGCTCACCCATTCCTTCAGACCAAGCAAAGACCATGCCAGGCAGGGTAGCGCCTACATCGTGAACAGCCGTCCGGATCGCTTCCACACCGAAGAAACCATCGTGGATCATGAGCCCCGGCTCGTCGGTAAAAACGCCTTGTATCGTCGTTCCGAAATATTTCTGCAAAGACAGAAACGGTTCATAGGACATCTGGATGAACGCCTGGACCGCCTCCGGATTCAACGTATCCAAGTAGTACCCATTGGCAAACGTAATGCCTTCCGCAATTTCACAGGACCAGCAGGCCAGCACGACATAAGAGTCTTCCGCATTCGGCGGCGTCCAATCCCGTCCCCATTCATGCGTGAGATCCTCGGATTCTTCATGGAGCAGCCATTCCCCGTCAGACTCGACGGCACGATAGGCCAAAATGGCAATCAGCTCGTTGTTCTCATAGCGTGCAAATTCCAGCTTCAAGCTTTCTTGCCCGGAACCGCCGATATATCTCTTTTCCTCGACTCGTAAGTAACGCATGCGAAATTCCGGATGCTGGCGAGTCAGCTTGCCGCCCACCGTCCCGCTTGGCCAATTATCCTCATCGTACAGCCAGACGACCATATTGCGTTTTTGGCATTCCACGGTGCAGAATTCCAAAGCTTCCATAAAGGCCTGCGACAGGTATGAGGCTTGCATTCCATGGCGCGCATGCAGAACAACGCCTCCGACGCCCGCTTCAAACATCGATTGAATCTGACTTTCCAGCTCCGCTTCCTTGAGCTCATGATTCAGAAACCAGAAAGGCTGCGGGCGGTACGTTGCGTCCGGATTCTGGAATTGCTGCTTCAACCGCATGAGATCCATTTCGATTTCTTCCTTAACATGAAGGCTGTTCACACACATCACCTGTCTTTGTTCTAATTTGATCTGGATCCTGACATGAGTAATCGAATGAAGAATCCCCCGACGACGGAGCGATTCTGGAAGTTCATTTGCTTGCCGCTGATGGTGTCATACCAATCGGTCACCGGAACACGCGCGGAGGTTTCATTCATGAAATCCCATAGGGGCGCGATCATGGACTCAAACCCGGCCTGCGTGGTGCACATGGCTGCACACCATACCAGCCAATCGGATTTCGTATACGTATCGCGGCTGTCCAGGGGAAGGCCGTAACGATTCTGATGATGCTGGTAATACTCCAGCTCCCGTGCAGCCACTTCTGTTGGAAACAGGTTGAACGCCAGCAGCCGATCCCACACCAGATTGTATTTCATGCTCCAGGAATCGTCGGCGCTGTCGAACGTAAGCTTATAATGGTCGCCAGCATCAGCCATGGACATCCATTCATTGGCCATGTTCCGTGCAGCTTCGAGATAAGCTGCGCCTTCCTCTAGACCGAGTCGATCGCACATGTAGGAGTAAGCGGCAATGCCCAAGATCGCCTTGATGGACAGATTGGCATTATGCGCCAAATGTCCGGCGAAGTCATCCGTGCACAGCTGATTGTCCGGATCGAGTCCATTCTTCAGCAAATACCCTGCCCATGCGGTAAGTGGCTCCCAGTGCTCCCTGGCAAAATCCGCATTACCCTCATACTTGCATACCGCAGCCGCCATCAGGAGCATATTACCGCATTCCTCAATCGGCATCTGGTACTCCAGCTTGTTCTCGCCATACACCTGACCGTTGGCTTTCGGGTACGTGCCCACGTCATGAGGCGCAAAATCGAACGTCCAATCCTCGCTCATCGCATACTTAAAAATGGGACGCATCATGCCCTTGATCAGTTCAGGGTTATATCTCAGGAACAATGGAATCGACGGGTAGCTTACATCGACCGTCGCGATGCATCCGTTGCTAAAATTCTCCTTGGAAAAGAACAACACACGTCCCGCTTCGTCGGCAACCAGTTTATGCGCGGCAATCGCCTGCCGATAGGTCAGCGCCAAAATATCCCGGTACCGATTGCCGCCTGCGGCTTGGCTCTCCGTCATGAGCTCCCGGTTAAATCTCTCGCATCGCTGCATGATCGTTTCATACTGATCGGCTGCCGCTATCAGCATGTCATGAAAAGTCCATCCGTTTCGCTTCCAATAAGCATCCAAAGGCTTGCGGAAATATTCGATCGCATGGATATCGTCATACGCTAGCATCAGATATTCGGATACCCATTCATCCCCGACGGTCCCGCATTCGAATTCGGCTGCCAAGACGGGAACGTTATCGGAGACGGGGCGCGGCTTCTGCGAATCATCTTGGGCAGGTAATTGACCTGTCCTAACATACTGCTCCCGGGTCGTTGCCGAATGAATCACCGTCTGTATCCGCGATGAACGCGGCACCGCCAGCACCATATACCCCCAATCGATTCGGGTGTCATCGCCGGCAAGCTGCAGGATCGGCTGTTCGACTGTACCCATCGACATCGTATTCAATCGTCCGTCGATCACGCGGTGCTCCCAGCTCACCTGCTGATCCGGCGTATTGACGCACCATTCGCCCGTTACATCGATGTAAATCTTTACGTCATGCCCTTGCCCATCCAATGAACGAACGTGAAAGGTCAGATAGGTGACGGGCCGGGATAACAGATCGAGATCATCCAGCAAGAGCGGGGTGGTAAACTGAACTTGAAGTTCAATGCCTCCCCCTTGAAACGTATACCGGGTCGTTACGGGCTCAACCGTCAGATCGGTTTGCTCAAGCGCTTCAGGCTCAAGTCCTTCGGACGGCTCCTCCGTGTGTGTGATAACTTTTCCCATAAATCGCCGCGGCGCGCCATCAATGATGGCCACTCCCGTCATGCCCTGAATCTTGTTCGTCCAATGCCGGGTATGGTCATCATATAGACGGTCTGCAGCGGACCATACACTGAAATAAGGATCTACGGTAACCAGCGGCACGGATGGAGGTCTGAAATTCGTTGTCATCTAACGTCAACTCCTTCATGTTTTCTTTATTCTTCAAGCTGCCTGGATCTCCTTGCGGTTTGGAAATATAGATTCGAAAAATAGCGAAGGCTTCGCCCCCTTGGATGACTAGGTCATGCGAAGCCTTCCTAATTAACGGGCTCCCTTTAACATGGATATGATTAGTTCGGCATTTGAACGGTCACGACGTCTTTCCCTTTCAGATTTTCGTTCGTGAACTGCATCGCCTTATCGTATCCGGTCTTTCGGAGCTGTTCCCGCAGTTCGTTGATAATGCTCATGGCGGCTTCATCCGATTTGGCAAAAACCGCTTCCTTCCACGCATCGCCCATCCGATCCATCGAAGGCTTCAGCATTTCCCATTCCGGCGCTTTGGTGATGACATCGCCGGGGTTGTACGCCGTAATGACCTGAATGCCGTTCGGACGGAGGATTTTGCGAGCATTCTCCATCGCGTCCAGCCTTTCTTGTTCCGCCCAGATGTCACCTCCCGCAGCGGAATTGATGCGGTCGAGCCCTGTCAGCGATTCCAGGCCGATACTGATGCCTTCATTCTTGCGCAGCTTCATGTTGGTATCCGTGCTGAATTTGTCAAACCATTCCTGATTCGCAACAGGCTTGCCGTCCTTCATGTCCCAGTGAACCCCCTGCACCCCGTACCTAGCCAGCATGAAGCCTTCATCGGAAGCCATGAAATCCAGGAATTTCAGCGCAGCATCGACGCAAGCCCCTTTACAGTTCTTGGTGATCGCCGTCACGTTGTTGCCCTGAATTCCGAGATCCACGGGCCTGTCCGGTTCAACGTCAGCGCGCTCCAGAGGGCCGAGCGGAATGTAGTCGCTGCCCGGATGCGAAGAGACATACTCCTTGGAAGCATCCAGGATCGCCGGATAGTGCGCGGCCAGGATGGCGATGCGGCCTTGATTGATTTTTTCCTTGGCGATCGGGTCCGTCTGGGTGAAGGCTTCAGGATCCATCAGCCCTTCTTCAACCAGCTTTCGATAGAACAGCGTGTATTCTTCGTAGCCCTTGGTGAAGAAGTTATGCTCAAGCGTGCCGTCGCCTTTGTCGACGTAACTCGCCCCGGAATAAAACATGGTGTTGCCGATGCCGACGGCCCAGCCGTTGCTGAAACCGCCCAGCGGAAAGACCGGCTGGCCGTTCTCCTGCAGATTGGCATCCTTGATTTTTTTGAGGAAGTTATAGAAATCGTCCTTCGTCACGACGGATTGCGGATCTACGCCAACCTTCTCGGCGATGTCTTTGCGCACATAGAAGCCGTAGAGCCAGTCCATCCCGTCTTCGTTGGTCGCCGGCTGATTTTGCAGCAGCAGATACTTTTTGCCGTCGTAAGCGTTAATCGCTTTTTCATACAATGCCGGCGGCACATTTTCTTCCGCGATGGATTTGGACAAGTTCGGATAATCCTTCAATTTGTCGGAGATATCGACCAATTGTCCTTCTTTGGCCGCCTTGATGATCCCGTCCAGCTCCCCGCCCCAGGCAGGTCCGGTATAGATATCGGGCAGATCCTGGGTCGCGAAGATCTGATTGACCTTCTCCGTCTCGCTACCCTTGGTATATTCCCACTCCAGCGTAACGCCCGTCTTCTCTTTGATGACTTCCTCCACCGGCGTGATGGCATCGGAACCGTTTGAGCCGTTCCAATTGTGCAATATTTTGAGTTTGTATGAATTCTCTCCTTCTGCGCCTTCCCCGTTATCTCCGTTCCCTGATGAATTCGTGCAGCTGATCAGCAAACCTCCAACCATGATGGACACGAGCAATGCGGATACGCCTTTCGACCAAATCCTCTTCAAACCAATCGCCTCCTGGAATATGGATATCAATGATCTTGGTAAACCTTTTGACAAATTCCGGGTCAGGATGACCTAACCTTTAACCGAACCGATCATAACCCCCTTTACGAAATATCGCTGCAGGAACGGATAAATGCACAGGATCGGGAAGACCGTGATGACAAGCAAGGCCATGCGAAGCGATTCGGGCGTCGCGCCTGCCCCGCTGGTTCCGCCCACCGTCTGACCACCTTGCTGCGCTGCGCGCTGCATCGAATTGGATAATGCTTCTGCTTCGGTCAGCATTTCTTGCAATAAGGTCTGCACCGGGATCAAGTCTTTGTTGGATACGTAGTATGCGCCCGAGAACCAATCATTCCAATGGGCCACCCCGATGAAGAGGGAGATGGTTGCCAGCACCGGTCCCGAGAGCGGCAGAATGATCCGAGCGAAGATTTGAAAATCGCCGTAACCGTCAATGCGGGCGGATTCCTCCAGCTCCTCGGGTATGCCTTGCAGGAACGTGCGGATGATCACGATGTGCATGAAATTGAACAGCATCGGCAGCACGTACACCCAGAAGGTGTTGATCAGATGCAGCTTCTGCAGCGTAATGAAGAACGGGATGAACCCGGCGCTGAAAATCGTCGGCAAAAAGATGTAGAAAGTGAAAAAGGAACGGCCGGGCAGCGTCTTCTTGGAAAGCGCATAGGCCATGAGCGTACACAGCACCACATGCAGGAAGGTTCCGAGCACGGTGCGCATAAGCGTAATTTGGTATGCCTTCCATATGCGGGCGTTATCGAACACCTGAGCATAATTCTCCAGCGTGAATTTACGGGGAAGGAAATAGATGGCCCCCATCATCGAATCTTTCCCGTCATTCAAGGAATAAGCCAAAATGTAAATGAACGGGTAGATCATGGAGAAGCCGATCAAAGCGAGAAACGTGTAGTTAAACACCGAGAAGAAAGACCACTTTCGATTCATTACGTCACCTCCTTAGAACAGGGATACATCGCTGACTTTGCGGGCGATCCGATTGACCGTCAGAACCAGGATGAGCCCGATGATGCTTTGGAATAGCCCGACGGCCGCGGCATAGCTGAGGCGTCCTTCCCGGATACCGGAATTGATGGCGTGCACGTCCAGAACGCTGCCCATGCTGGCAGTCGCCGGTCCGTTCAGGAGCAGGAGCTGTTCATACCCCGCGCTCATCAGATTGCCCACCGCGAGAATGAACAAGATGATGGCCACATTGCGGATACCTGGAAGCGTCACGTGCCACATCTGCTTGAAGCGCCCCGCGCCATCCATCTTGGCAGCTTCGTAAAGCTGCTGGTCGATGCCCGCAATGGCGGCCATAAAGATAATCGAATTCCAGCCGATGTTCTTCCAGATATCGGAACCTACAATCATCTGGTAGAACCAGGTTGGATTGTTTAGGAACTGGATCGATTCGGCCCCGAATGACCCCAAGAGGTCATTGACCGGACCGCCGTATGGGGTCAGCAGCCGCTGCATCAAGGTGACGACCACGATCCAGGAAACGAAATAAGGCAAGTAAGACAGGGTCTGAATCGTCTTCTTGAATTTCATCTTCCGCACTTCATTCAGCAGGAGCGCAAGAATGATCGGCATCGGAAATCCGATCAGCAGCTTCATGAGGCTGATGATGACCGTGTTGCGGATGATGTCCCCGGACTGATAATAATTGAAGAATTGTTCGAAGTACTTGAACCCGGCCCAAGGGCTGCCTGTAAATCCGCCTATGAAGGTGTAGTCCCTGAAGGCAACTTGAATTCCGTATAAGGGCACATAGGAAAATAGAAAAAACCAGACGATGCCGGGCAGCATGAACAAGTAAAAGAGCTTGTGCTGCCAAATTCGTTTGAATATTCGGTTGCTTGTCCAACGTGACTTGTTCACATTCCCACCTCTCCTTTCTAACATGGGGCGGCGATGCCGCCCCGTCCTCTATAGTTCTGGTACATTCAGGCGCAGCGTGATGATTTCAAACGGCGTGAACGATAGCGTGACCTCGGACGGATCGTTCATCGGCAGCTGCGTAAGGCAGTTTTCCATCAGATCAGCGATCCAGGCCTCGGCGGCTTCAAACCCAAGCCGAAGCGACGTGTTCGCGTGCGTTCCTGAAGCTTCATACAGACGAACGATGACATCGTCGCCATCCTCGGCTTTTTTGACGGACTCTACCATGATGTGCGGATGATCAGGCCAGATAAACGATTGTGATGGAGGCAGCTTTGTTGTCACCTGATCCGATACCTCAGGCAAGGACATCGTGCGAAGCGGGACGTTCAGTTCATGGCCTCTTCGGTAGATTTCGGCTTGCACATGATTCCCTTGGTGCGGATACAACGAATACGTGAAACGATGCTCCGCGCGATCTGCCTCCGGATCGGGATAAGAGCTGCTGCGGAGCAGATGGAGATCCAGCACGTTATCGATGGCGCGATGGCCATACTTGCAATCATTGAGCAGCGCGACGCCGTAATCCGGCTCCGATAAGTCCACCCATTGATGTGCGCAGATCTCATCCTTCGCAAAATCCCACAACGTATTGCGGTGGGTCGGTCTGCTCAGGCTGCCGAACTGGATTTCGCAGTGAACCTGGTCCGTGCGTACATTCACGGGGAACGACGTTCTTAACATCTTGCCGTTCTCCCTCCAATCGACGTCCGTCTCGAAATCGATTCGCCGGCTGCCCGCCGTTAGCACGACGGTCTGGGTCAGCGAGGACTCCCCGTAACCGTACTCGAAGACAAGCCCGATTCTCGGACCGTCCCGAAGCTCCCGCATGCTCAGCAGGTGTAACGGTGTACCCGGATTCGCCGCATAGTCATGGCGGAAATCCCATGCGTCCCCGACGTCATGATATACGCGAAGATCGTTGCCTAATCGTCCCTGCTGGATGACTTCGCGGTTATCCGCTATATCCAGAACCGATAGAATTGCTCCGTTCGGGTCGAATGTCACGATGACCTTGTCGTTCTCCAGGCTTCGTCCTTCAGCCGCAGCGTCTGCGTCCGCCCCTGGCGTTTTAGTCAAGATTTCTGAGGAGGATGCGGCTTCTTCTTCCGTTTCCAGGCCGGCGTCATTCGATAAAACGGCGTATCCCATCGATGGAACCTGCACGTGATGCCAGCGTCCGTTCATGCGCAGCCACTCTCGTCGCTCCCAAGGCAGCGAATTGAAGATGACGGATTGCGCGGAAGCCGTTTCATTGTGTGCTATATGATTAGCTAAATAGCTGTAGGTATCGACAATCATGGTCTCCGTATGCCCAAGCAGCTCTTCATACCGCACCAGCGATTCATCGTATACCCGCTTGATCGAAGATCCCGGAAGAATATCGTGGAACTGATACAGCAGAACTTCCTTCCAGATCGTCTCCAGCGTCTCGGATGGATAAGCCCGCCCCAGCCGGGCTGCCAGCACGGAAGCAAACTCCAGCTCGCGCAGCGCTTTCTCCATCTTCCGGTTGTAACGCTTGCTCCGCGCCTGACTGGTCAAGGTTCCTTGATGCTTCTCCAGGTAGAGCTCCCCGCGCCATGTCTGGAACGACTCCCGCTCTTCATTCAACCGTTCGAAGAACTTCCACGAAGGCTCTTGCTGGACGGGAGACAAACCGAGCAGGTTTTTCTCGCGAGCCAGCCGTTCCAAATGCTCTTCGCCCGGACCTCCGCCGCCGTCTCCAATGCCGAAGAGCATCAAGGCATGGCCGGATACGTTCTTATCCAAATACTCCCGCTCTGCCTTGGCGATGGAACGTGGGGCTGCCGGACTGTTGTACGTATCTTCAGGAGGCATATGGGTCAGAACGGCGGAGCCGTCGATGCCTTCCCAGAGGAAGGAATGGTGAGGGTGCCGATTGTACTCGCTCCAAGAGAGCTTCTGGGTCATCATGTAATCCACGCCGGACTTCTTGAGCAGCTGCGGCAGGCTGGCGGAGTAACCGAACACGTCCGGCATCCAGAGCGATTTCATCTCCAACCCGAATTCTTGTTGAAAATATCGCTTGCCGTACAAGATCTGACGAACCAGTGATTCCCCGCCCGGCACATTGGTATCCGATTCTACCCACATGGCTCCCTGCGGTTCCCATCTTCCTTCACGCACCCGTTCCTTGATCTGTTCATACAGTGCCGGATAATGCTGCTTCATCCAATCATATAGCTGGGGCTGGCTTGCGCCGAACACGTAGTCCGGGTAGCGTTCCATCATGCGAAGCACGGTCGAGAACGTTCTGGCGCCTTTCCGGATCGTTTCGCGGATCGGCCACAGCCAGGCCAAATCGATATGCGCGTGACCCACGGCGCTGATTGTTAAGACAGGATCGCCGCCCTTCAGGCTCAATGGTTCAGCCAGCTTCTTCTTCGCCTTCGCGATGCGCTCCGGCGAGAAATCCGTGAGCCGCAGCGAAACGTCATACAGCGCCTGATAGATTCTCTCTTTGCGCGCGGATCCCGTCGGGAGGTGCTCGGCAGCTTCCAAGAGTACCTCGACATCGTAATATAGGCTCCGGATATCTTCCCGGCAGATGGCGATGACAGCTTCTTTCAAAGTTCCTCCCTGGTATTTGCCAAATAGATCGTTATTGCCCGCATCGGCCCATACTTCAATATCGGATCCGGTCAAGAACATGTCATGAATCCGGACGACACGCTTGCCGGGGAGCCCTAAGGAAAAATCGAATTCCGAATTCACGGTGGTCAATCCCTGTACTGGCGATCCGTTCGGATCCGCCAAACACAACTCGCCGTTGATGTCCAGCAGGAGGACGAGGTCCTCCTTCCGGCTATGCTCCGGAACGCTGCCGGCAAAACGGAACCAGGCACAGTCCCACAAGCTGCCCCATCGCTGGCCATGGACAAGCGTCATTTTCGTTCCTGTCTTGCGATCCATGTACGATACAGGCTCAGGCGTAACCCATGCCGTCACGTCCAACTCGGCAACCGGCTCATATATGGCTTCCCGGAGTTTGTTTAGCATTTGTTTTAACGGCTCAGGCCTTATAGGTTCGTATGGCATGATGATTCGCTCCTCTCTATTGCCTCAGTCGGCTGCAGGTTCCGGCACGGATTGGGTATTCCAATCAATCTGAATCACGGCCTGGTTCGCGGCGCCATGTTCGTACTGCAGCAGGACGGTTAACGACTCCGTATCCCATACCCAGACGGCAGGCATCGTTTGATTCCCGATGACGTACTGAACGGATGCCGGCTCGGTCGGACAATACAGCCTCGCGCTGGCCTGCATATTGGCCGGTCCCTTGGCCGTGAATCGGAACCCGGCGTCCGATTGTTCAAGCTCCTCGATTCTGGAAGAGGCTGCGATGACGGAAACCTTGCCTCCGGAAGGACGTCCGGCTTCAACATCATAGAGAAGCGCTTGTTTCCCGGGGCTTATCGTAATCTGATCATGGACGGAGAGTTTCGAATCGAACAAGTCCACGACAGGACCTGAGATCGTCAGTTCTTCATCGGTGACCGACTCCTCCAGAACCGAAGCGATGATATAAGGACCGCGCAACAGCTTGAAATAATGCTTGGAATGCCACCGCGATTCCGTGCCGAGAAGTGCCTCCATCGTGGCCTGAACTGAGCGGCGCAGCCGGTCTGCCCCTTCCTTCGACAAGGTCAGGTCGGCCGGATGCTGATTCAGCCAGCATACGACGCCTTTTCCTGCCTGATGGATACCTTCCGCTGCTTCCTTCAGGTCAAGCTGCTCAAACAGATGCTCCCGCGGGGAATTATACTTCGAGCTGAATGATCCGCCCCCGAGCTCCTTGTTCCACCAAGCGCGTACTTTATGGTACGGGTCGCTGTCATCGCCGACATAGATTAGGGCGCCGCCGTCCCGCACCCACTGCGCGAGAGCATAATGAAGGTCTGGATATTCCGGCTTGAAGAATTCATAGCTCAATACGAGGACGCGGTAAGGAGCCAAATAACCCGGATATCGCCTTACGTTATCAAGCTGAAGCGGGCGTACCGGGATGCCATGCTTCAACAGCGGCAGCGACAGACCGTAAAAAGGAGAGAAATCGAGAAGCTCCGTGTCCCCCGATTCCTGAAATCCTTCGGGGTCCGTGCCGTCATATTTCCCGGCATCTGGCGCCTCCGGCTCAGGCTTCATTCGTTGAAACATGGCCGAGTCTGCGATGAGAACGCCGACTTGCAAGGCGTCTACCTCCGGTTCGTTCACTTTCTGGTCCATATTGCCGAGCGTATGCATGACCTGGAGCAGCGTCGTTGCATAGTCGGACGGGATGGACTCTTTGCCAGAGCCGTCCTCGGAAGGGTAAGTCCCTTTAAAGATTCGCCGCGGCCATGGCGAGACTTCATAATGGGAGACCCCGGGATGCAGCAATGAAGCGACCACGGTTTTTAGATAGTTCTGCTTGTAATCCGCCCACGTGTGGTTCGGATTGTCTTCGATCGGATCATGCAGGAACCACATGCGTCTGTCCGTTCCCCGAACCAGCTCCTGCATCACGCCGTATTCGAGGTAAGCGGTTTCAAACGTACGTTCCTTGCGCAGCCCTTCATATACATTCGGCGTCCGGGAGGTCCCCGTCCAGATCTGAGCAATGTACCCGTCTATGGACGGTAGCTCTACGAGCGCCGATTGCGGACTGACGATCCGCCATTGGGTATAGTTGATCAGACTATGGGTCGGAACATAAAAGCGAAGAATCCGATCATAGCGCTTTAACGCGTAATCCTTCATCTCTGCGCATAACCGGTCGAGCACGCGAGTATATAAATACGCTTTCAATTTGGAAGCCCGGTATTGTGCGTCCGGTGAAGCATGTGGCGGAATCCATGGCTCCTTGTAATACAGCTGCCATTCCCGCTTGAACGCTTCCGAATAACCTCCGTTCACCCAAAATTCTGGCTCTTCCAGATGAATGGCCTCCACGCCCGCATCCACCGCGATGCGTATTCGGTCCGCGATAAAGCGGCCAAAGGAAATCGTAGGCACCATGTAAGGAATGACCGGTTGCTTGCCATGCAGGATCATTTCCCCATGGCGATCCATCTGGGCTTCATCCCAATGGGCTACGCCGTCTACCTCCCCATCCAGGTAGCTGTTGTATTGCCCCCATGCGACTCCGGTCATGAGATGGACGACGTAACCTTTCTCTTTCCATTTCCGAATCCGCTCAGGCATGGTTTCGTCAATCCCGTAAACCATCACGAAGTCTGTCTGAAGATCATAGTCGGGGTGATACGGCGCAGACTCTTGAAACCCGGTTCGTTCTTCCCTGCGATCTCTCGGCACGTTTTTTATACCTCCCTGCTCAAGTTACATGTACTTGCACATCAAGAAGCTCCATCATTTTCTAGAATATAATATATAATATAAATATATTCAATATGTTTTTTGGACAAACCAAAAAAGCCTTCTCCGTTGAATGACGGAAAAGGCTTATTCTTGGCGTGTATTTTAAGTTCGTGGAACTTGGCCGGAAGTTTGGCGGATCACAAGCTCGGGCTCAATCAGCAATTTGCTGTAACTCTTGGCTGCACCTGAGCCGCGCAGCACTTCCAGAAGCTTTCCGGCGGCTTGATATCCCATATCCCGCTCAAACTGCTTGACATGGGTAAAAATGCTGAATTCCTCCACGATGGAAGTCGGATCGTCAAAGCTGACGATCGATACGTCCTCAGGCACCTTGAGCCCCGCTTGCTTTGCCATCTGATAGATCTGCACGCCCAGTCTCCCGTTAAGCGAAATATAGGCGGTTACCATGCGATTTCGGATGTAACGGTATAACGGGTGGGCTTCCGCATCCTTAAGCACTTTCAGCGGTTTGAAATCCGTAATCATATGCGCCGGATTGATGAGCGCGCCTTTGTCCTTCAATGCATCGATATACCCTTCGATCCGCTCCTGAACCGTAACGGTCTGAAGTGGAGAATCCGAGCAGATGGCGATATCCCGGTGCCCAAGCTCCCATAAATGCTCAACGGCGAGCCTGGTGCCCCGCCTTCCATCGGCGGCAATATAATGGGTCTCGACACCAGGCAAATAGCGGTCGATCAACACAAAAGGAAAACCGGACAGCTTCATGCCCAGTATCTCCTCGTTGTAGTTCTCCTCGTCGATCGGGAAAATCAGCAGGCCTTCGGCTCCGAGAGCCTTCAGATCCTTGATGGCGTCTTTTTCCTTGTCGAGTTTGCCGTCGGTCAGCATGATCATGCTGCGGTAACCTTCGTCACTCAGAGCCTGCTCGATCCCCTCAATGAGTCTCATGGCAAAGTAATCATGAATGGTGGGCATAATCACGCCAATCATGCCCGTTGCCAGCGTCCTCTCTCTTCCCTTGTGTGACGAAGCCGACGGCTGCGCTCCGGGTAAGAAGTCCGCCTCTTCTGCAACAAAACTTCCTTTGCCCGGCACGCGGGCAATCAATTTCTCATTCGCTAATCCCGTCAGTGCATTGGCAACCGTGATCTTGCTGACATGAAACTGGTCCATCAGCTCCTTCTCTGTCGGAATGCGATCACCGGGCTTCATATTTTCTGATGCTATGACGTGTCGGATATAGTCCTGGATTTGCTGATACAACGGAATTCGATCATTTGTACTCATTCTAATCACATCACCAATTCATTCATGATATTTGAAATATATAATATATCCTTACACATACAAGCGCAATAAACAAGCATGAGCTGACAACGACTGTGACGACAACACCCTTGATGCGATAGCGTTTAACATGCCTGATTTGCAAGAATTATAGGAAGTTTTGTCGAACCTCTTGTAAAGGGATATTTGAATATATTAAATATGTGTTGGTAAGCAGTGTGCTGCACGGTATGGTACCGAAAAAAGGAGGTTGGATGTTTACGGATGAGCACGCGCTTCCAGTTGACAACAGAACATAACAAGGAGTGAATTCGCCATGGCCCGTAGATTCACGATTCTCTGTTTAGCCATCCTTTGTGCTTTTTCATTAAGCGGCGGCGCAGCTTATGCTTCGGGAACGGATGCACGGCCAGCCAAACCCGACGGCTCCAATAACCGCGAGCTGCCAAGTTTCAAGAAACCGAAACATTTGGATGCCGCAGATATTTATGATGCTCCAGGTGACATTAAATTGCTGTTAGGGACCTTGCAGGGAATCGTTAACAGGGAACAGCCCCGAATCTATTTGATTGAGTCCCAGGAAGAAGGGAAAATGACCTGGCTTGAAGATATAAACGTGCCTTATACGCTTCATGAAGATTATTGGGACGTATTCGCTGCTTATCAAGGCGAAGCCAAAGGCATGATTGTTTATGATCCGGAAGTTCCCGACACGATTAATGTCGCCACCACCCTCGCAGGACTGAAAAAGGCTGTCGTTGCCAGCCCGGAGCTGGCCGCCAAATTGTCCAAAGCCCCTTATAACTTGAAGACGCTGGACGATCTGCGCGGCAAATTCGATAACCGGCTCGAAGCTTACACCTGGCAGTACGAGAATCTGTGGAAACAGACGAATCATCAGATGTTAGTCGGACTGGATCCGGATACGGCGATCCGAATTCCTTCGGGTCTGCCGGAATCGTTCGTGACGATTGCAGAGGAGAAGGAGCAGATTCGCGATGCAAGCAATCGTGATGCTTACCAGCTTGATTTATCCTCCCTCTTGGGAAAATCAGAGGTATATCTTCGGTTCGACGATGCTTTCACCCAGGATGGCTGGGGCCCTGCCGTACACGAAGTAACGGTTAAGGCCGACGGCAACGTGATTGCGAGTTTCATCGCAGGTACACCGGAAGAAGAGACCTATCTATATGATCGGCAAAACTCCAAGTTCAGTGAAGGACAGGGCGGTCACCGCTTCGCCGATAACGGCAGTTATTTTGTGTACGAATTCACCCCTCCTGCCGGAACCAAGAACCTGACCGCCGAAGTGGATATGTGGAACCAGTATAAGGTTTCCGCTGGAAATATCCGTCCGCTATCCGCTGAGCAGCAGGAACCTTATGGTTACTTAAGAGATTACGCCGTTGCCAATAAAGCGATGGTATTCTGGCTCGATTCTAATGTGCCTGAGCAAAAAGCGCTCTTCGAGAAAATCATGTCCGATGTGGAGCCGGGTACTCCTTACCTTGGCTGGTTCAGCAATGATGTGGAGGGCGAGTTCAGCTCGGTCGAGATCGCTTCCCGTTATGGCGTGTATGTTCTGGCGGCCGATTGGTTCAGCAATCTGACCGTTTTCTCCGGAACCAAGCCGAAGTTCAAGCTCGCGAAAACACCTCCACAACCGGCACTTGAGAACAAAATCTACGTGACCTATACCTTTACGGAAGGAGACAATTTTCAATATAACCAGCATCGCATGCGCGTCATGTGGGATGACCCGGCCCGGGGCAAAGTTCCGATCAACTGGACCTCCAGCCCGCTGCTCTATGAAGGTGCTCCCGCGATTTTGAATTATTATCTCAACTCGGCTACAGAGAACGATTTGCTGATTGCCGGGCCGTCTGGTGCCGGATATTTTTACCCTAGTCCTTGGCCGGATGCAAGCTTCCAGCAGTTTTTACGGCAAACCGAGAAATATCTGAAAAAGACGGGAATGACGATCCCTTATGTTCTGAACCGAGTCGATAGCGAGAATGTGCCGTTATCTCCGTTTAAAGCAAAAGCATATGAGGAGGAATATAACGTACCCGGTTTATTTATTAGTTATGAAGACAAATACGGGGTTGAAATCGTTGGCGACAGCCTGCCCGTATCCACGATCCGCGGGATCAGCGCCGTTCAAGACGGATTGCAGGTGCTCAATGAAGCCAAAGCGAATTGGGACGGTAAGTCACCGTTGTTTGTCTCACTCGGTATGCTCGCATGGAGCATGACCCCTTCCGATGCGCTGGCCCTGACCGAACAGCTCGGGGCAGATTTCAAAGTCGTTCGCGCCGATCATTATTTCTCTCTGATCCGTGAAAGCTACAACTTGCCGGCAAGCAAGAAATAATGATTTCTGGTTAAACAACCGCATATTTCTTAAGGCAGCTCAGGCCCCATCCAATGGGTCTGAGCTGCCTGTTTTATTATCGCTTCTCCCCGGGTCTGCTGCTATATTTCATAGCATTAACTATATATAGTTAATATCATTAATTAAATATAATTAATGTCATGAATTAATTGATTAATTAATGTTGTTAATTAATGAGTCCATTTGTCTTTCATGCAATCTGAGCTGTGCCTCCTATAATATCCTACTGCCTTCAGAAAGTACTCTGTCTCCCCCCGCACCATTTCATCTCTTCACCTCTTAAAAGGAAAAAAATGATGCCTTTCCTGCTCGGAGCCTGGAAATAGGATAAATTATTTCTTGGGTAATCGCAAAAACCACATCGTTTCGACAGCCGATCTGATGTCCGATTCGCTTCCCTACTCTATTGCAGTCGACAATCACATGGTGATAAGATCCTCTCCCCCATACGATTCGCATGCATATTACGGCTGTGCTTCCTCGCTCCATACATAAAATACGGCAAATGGTGAATACTCACTGTATCGAATTAGCATGTATTCCCTCATATGGAGATTAGTATTATGGCCGCAACTAAAAAGATTTCCCTGCTCGACGTTTACTTCATCATGCTGCTGTCCCTGGGCATCACCAATCACGTTGTCCTGATCCCGCTTCTTCTGCAGAAAGCGGGCCGGGACGCATGGATGGGCACACTGCTAACTATAATCCTGCATATTGGCTGGGTGTACATCTTGTTTTTCATTATGAAGCGGACCCGTCAACAATCCATTTTCGCATGGTTCAAAGACAGCTTCGGGCCCGTGATTGGCTGGATCTTCGTTAGCATAACAACGCTCTATTTTTTCTGGATGACCATGGTCATCATAAGAGAAACGACGACATGGATTCGGGTCACCTACCTGCCGTCAACGCCCAAAACCGTCATTTCGCTCACCATTATGCTGCTGTGCGTTTATGTAGCGAACAACGGTATTCGCTCGATCGCCATCATCTCCGGAATCCTGCTTCCGATTGTATGGGTATTGGGGCATTTTGTGGCCTTGTCGAATCTGGAATATAAGGACTATTCATTGTTGACCCCCCTATTCGTGGAAGGTTATACGCCCATGCTCAAGAGCATGCTCGTGGCCGGCGGCGGATTCATGGAAATGATTGTGCTGATCTATCTTCAGCATCACATGAAACGAAAAATGAAATATCTCTCGATCGTCATATTGTCTATTTTGCTGGGAGGGCTAACCCTCGGACCGTTGATGGGAGCTATCGCCGCATTCGGGCCAATTCCCGCGATGGAATCCCGCTATCCTGCCTACGAGCAGTGGATGCTGGTCACCATTACGAAATATATAACCCATGTCGATTTTCTGGCTTTGTACCAATGGATATCGGGGACATTAATCCGTATTTCGCTGTTCCTGTTTATCATGGCGGACGGTATTCCCTTTAAAAAAACCAAACGGCGCATGTGGTATGTGTTAGGGATGGGTGTTGCCATATCTATCATCTCGTTGATCCCGGTTATCGATCGGCAAATCGAATTATTCGTGTTGGGCAAATATTCGCCGTCCTATCTGGTCTTCCTCTCCGCGCTGACGCTGTTGATTGCCATTGCTGTCACATTTCGAGCAAATACCAAAGGTGGGTAGAATATGTCAAACTACAGAACTCGAAATAGCATGTTCCGCCGAAAAAAGAAACAACCCCCGTTCGACGTGGACCGTGAGCCCGCATCCGACGCTTTGGATGAGGAAGCCCTGCGATCCATGTTTGCCAACTCCGCGGATGTCATCATCAAATCTTTCCCGGGAAAGCATGAAGATGCTATCCCCGTAGTGCTGCTGTATAGCGAAGGAATGGTTGATGCCATGGTGATGACCCAATATGTGCTGCCGGATCTGGAAGAAAAACTGGAACACTTCAGGGATTGGGAGCCTTTAGCCAGAGAACTGGATAAATCGATGGAATGGAGCAAATTGAAGCAGCCTGCCGATGTCGTTAAGCTCCTGTTCGCGGGACGAATGATCCTATTTTTTTCACGAGAGAAATGCTTTTATTCCATCGATATCGCCTCGCTTCCCAATAGACAACCAGAAGAGTCCAATACGGAGGTCTCCATCAAAGGGGCTCGAGATGCATTTACGGAAGATCTATACATGAATGTGGCACTCGTACGAAAAAGATTGCGAACGGCTACGCTCCACAATGAGCAAATGATGATCGGCGATCGCAGCCAGACCCGGGTAGCCCTTCTGTATATTTCCGATATCATACGCCCCGAAGTCATCAACGAGGCAAAAATGCGCTTAAAAGGCATCCAAGTCGATGCGCTAGTAACCAGCGGTCAGCTGGAGGAGGCACTTTCCGATTCGACCCTCTCCCTGTTTCCGCTCATGGATTACATTGGAAGGCCGGATTTTGTCGTGGAATGCTTGCTTAGAGGTCGTTTTGTCATCCTTGTGGACGGGTCGCCGATGGCATTGATTGCGCCTTGCAACTTGCTGGAGTTGTTAAAATCGCCGGAAGACTCCTATTTTCCTTACCACTTTGTGGTATTTGAACGGCTTCTAAGGTTATTAGGCTTATCCCTCGCCATTATGCTGCCGGGATTTTGGGTTGCGCTGACAAGCTACAACATGGATCAGCTCCCATTTCTGCTGCTGGCAACCGTTACCGTTTCCCGTTTCGGGCTCCCATTGTCCGGTCCGATGGAAATCTTATTGATGCTGGGCATGTTCGAATTATTTAGGGAAGCCGGGGTCAGGCTGCCTAAAGCCGTTGGTCAAACCATTGCAGTATTAGGAGGTCTCATTATCGGGGATGCTGCCATACGTGCGGGTCTGACATCGCCGACCATGCTCGTAGTCTCCGCGACGACGGCAGTTGCAACCTTTACATTGGTCAACCAGACGCTGAGCGGAACGGTCAGCATTATTCGGCTGTATGTGCTGATATGGTCTTCCTTGCTCGGCATGCTCGGATTCTTTATTGGACTGTTCAGTCTCCTTGCATACCTCTCCGTATTGGAATCCTTCGGACTTCCGTATCTTGCACCTCTATCGCCGCTGACCTTCAAGGATTTGATGAATTCCCTCTTGAAAAAACCGTGGGCTTTCAACAAAAAACGACCGGAAATGCTGAACAATATTGATAACACTTCTGAAGAAAGGGAACCTACGTGAGATGAGAAACTGGATCAATATCCTAAAATTAATATGGTTAACGGTTATGCTCAATATGTTAACGGGCTGCTGGGACATCAAGGAGATACAAGACATGAATTACATCACCGCCATCGGCATCGATCAAGAAGACGGTGATTTTGTTGTTTACACCCAGATGATGGATTTTACGTCCGTAGCCAAAAGCGAAACGGGAAAGTCGGAAAAGCCACCGCAAGTATGGACTTCCAAAACTAGGGGCAAAACCTTTGACATGGCGGTCAATGCCATCTATGATTCAGCGCAGATGCGTACAAGCTGGAGCCATATCTCTTGTATTATCATCAGTGACACCGTCTTGAAATCGAAAGTTCTAACCAAATTGGATACGATCGGCCGATATCAGGAAATTCGTATGACGCCCTGGGTATTTGGAACAAAAGACTCCATCGAACAATTATTTAATGTTCCTGCTTTCTTCAATCTCTCCCCGTTAAATACGTTAGCTCATGAACCTTCGGAAGAGTATAGACAGAAATCCTATATCGTACCGATTCGATATTTTGATTTCATGGCGCTGATCACCGAACCGGCCAGCACGGTACTCCTTCCTAATCTATCGATCGATAAAGGGACCTGGAGCCTGAAACAAAAAGAAAATCCGAAACTTGTGATTAACGGAGTATACGCTATATCCGAGGTCGTATCGAAAGGTTTTTTTACCAGCGACAAGCTCACCGGTCTACGCTGGATGGAAACCGATACGAAACGCTCCCACGTCATGATTACAAATAAGAGCGGCGAGTACGCAGGGATCGTCGTTTTGTCGAATCCTAAAATTCGCAAGAAAATGAACATTGTCAACGGAATGCCTCAATTCCGCATCAACGTGAAGTTAAATGGTAACGTGGTAGAAGCGCTCGACGACATGAATAAGACCGAAATGGAAAAAAGGGCGGCCGCGGAAGTACGGGAGGAGATTATATCCACGTTTAAGAATGGAATTGCTTCAAAAACAGATCTGTACAGCTTGGAGCACGTGTTGTTTAAGAAAGACACCCGACTTTGGAAAAAAATTCATCAGTCGTCTCTCCCATCGATGGATGCAGGTTCTTTGGAAACGGTACATGTCGAAGTCCATCTGGATCATACCGGCATGAAACTGCTCCCCCATCAAGATGGCCCCACTGCGCCAACGACCAAAATAGAGGCTGACTCCTGACGATCTGCCGGTTAAATGAACCCATAATTAAGGCAGCCGGTTCTTGGAAACAAGAACGGCTGCCTTTGGTTTGAAGCAGATAGTATTTCTATGTCATATATGATAAAGATGAAATTAACGTTGTTTAAAAAATTGTTCCTACGCGATTGGCTACACGATAATTTCCACACCTTCATCCTCAAACAAGTCATCATAAGCAACGTAGAGGCCTATGGCTGAGGCGATTAATACCAATATGGCTGCGATAAACGCCAATTGTTTAACCGTAGCTTTGTTGGATTTTCCTTGCTGTCTTCGTTTGCGTTGCACTCCTCGGCCCATACTGCATACCTCCCGCTTTCATGCCGTTACCATAAAATATGATTCGGACATGAAAATGTTGTTAGGCAAAGCACGCTTATTAAAGCGTATGGATGATAGAGGATGCTTGTAAACCGTTATGATTGGCGGTGAAGCATGCTGAAAAACGCTCTTATATCCTTAACGAGTGACTCCGGATCGGACATGGCAACCATATGGCTGCCGCTTTCCAGATTCGACCAATGCACGATATTGTTTTTGGCTTCGGCAATGCGCCGGAAGATCGAACCTCCTCCGTGGGAAACCCCTGTCGGTACCTTTGTTTGATCTGTCGGCATCCCGGCTGCCCCATCATAATACGTCCAAGACGAGGAGGCTGCAGTCTCCGTCAACCAATATATGGTGGCGTTTGTAAGGAGCAAATCTGCAGGGATAGGTTCCCGGGGGATAACATCCTTGTTTTTGGGCCATCCGTCAAATTCCTTATAGCGCTCGGCAAGATATGCAAGCGCAGCGACCGGGGAATCGTGAAATCCGTAACTGAGCGTCTGCGGCCGATTGGACAGATAAGGGGCATAACCACTACCTCCTGCAAACAGCTCAGCCAAATGAGTCACTTCCGCTAGCTCTTCTTCACTAGCTCCTTCCAGTTCGCTCGGATCTCCCATGGGGATGCCCAGACCTCCTGTAATATGTACACCGATCATGTGTTCAGCATCCAGGATAGCCAGCTCCGGAGAGACTAAGGCACCGGCATCGTTACCGTGCGCACCATAAACATCATACCCTAGTCTGTGCATCAACTCGGCCCATATGCCGGCAACACGTTTGATGCTCCACGGTGATTGATCGGCCCCTTGCGGAAAAGGTGAAAAGGCAAACCCGGGGATTGAAGGTGCCACGATATGAAATGCCATCTTCGGATCTTCTCCATACGCACTTGGATTGCTCAGAGGACCGATGATATTCATGAATTCAGCAACGGTGTTCGGCCAGCTGTGCGTCATGATCAATGGCAAGGCATCTGGCTCAGGGGAACGTACGTGTAGAAAATGGATCGGCTGTCCATCAATGTCCGTCATAAATTGCGGGAACGCATTTAATTTCTGCTCATATTCGCGCCAGTCATATTCCTTAAGCCAATAATCCGCGAGCTCCTTAAGATACGCAACCGGAATCCCTCGCTTCCAGTCGCCTCCAGGTAACTGGGATGGCCAACGCGTATTCGCAATACGTGCCCGCAAATCGTCGATATCCTTTTGAGGGAAGTGTACGTGGAAGGGACGAACGGAAGCTTCAGAACGCGGATACCCGCTTACATCTTGATGGTTAGGCATTTCATATTACCTCGCTCTTCTGTTTTTACTTTATAATAAAAACGAAACACTGACGACTTTATGTCAGTGTTTCGGGGTTTCTTTTAATATAAATGCAAGAGCATGCTTTATGGACCAACTATAGGTCGTTAAAATGAAGCACCATGCCCGTCTTGTCATCGGATTTCTTGAATCTTGCATGGGTTAAGCACTCCGGGTCAGCCTCTTCGATATCCTGTAATTCATGCGTATACTGTTCAAGGCCGTTTAAGAGTATACGCTGCGCGATGTAGTCCCAATAGGGTCGATCGCTCGGCAAATCGTTCACAGGCCAGAATAAACCATCCGTTAATAGAATTAGATGGGCTAATCGGGATCTATTGATTTTTCCGTATTCGAGAAAATCAACGGCACGGGGTTCCCCGTTCAAGACGCCGTAGCCTCCATTCACGTTGCTCTTAAAGCGGTTCTCCCTAATGATATCTATTACCGTGCCATGGAGTTCTTGTTGACGGGTCAGTCCCTGATTCACGCCTTCCTCCCATTTCGCGATGGCTGGAGTTTCCAAATGAGCCACTTGTCTCCAGGTTAACGGCCGAACCTCCCCGTCCTGGTAAACGGCAAGGATCATGCAGTCACCGGTCTGCAGAAATTCTACGCGTTCCTCCTGAATTCGTACGAGAGCAAGAGCCGTTCCCCAGAGCCCGTCTTTTTTCTCCATATCGACATGGGCTTGCTGCATGAGTTCTCTTAACTTATCGTTTGCTGCCGCAGTATGCTCCGCAAGCTGTTCCACTTGATCCAATGATTCAAAATAGTTCTTCACTGCTTGAGCAGCAAGGTACCCTCCCGTTTCCTTCTTGTCGCTGAGGTAAGGAACTATGGAGGATACCCCGTCTAACACGCCATACAATCCCGCCTGCTCATGAATCATAAGTGCATCTTCATTTAAGAAATGGATCCCCTTAAGGGTGTACTGTTCAATGGTTACCATAATGGCCCCCTCCTACACAATGAATTCTGGTTAATTTGCTGGATTCGTTATTTTCGCCTGGCCGTATTCCAAAATAGGAGACAAGTTACAAGCAGTGCGATCAGAAAGCTGCTAATGGCCGGGACGACAAGCTGCAATACAAAAGACAGCCCCTCCCCTCCGGCAACCGTCATCATGGCTGTGAACATCACGAGGATATAGACCGCAACGAATACGCACCAAAAGGTTTTAACCGGATTCGCATGGGCTCTTTTCGTGGGCGATACGTACAAATGACGGTGAACCCACCATGCGGTCAGGACCAAGCCTAATAGGGTGCTGCCGTGCTGGCCTAATTTATACACCGGAATTTGTACGGTACCGATATGCAGCATTTCCGTGAGGAGCGGAATCTGATTGACGATCCATGCTCCCTTGTGCGTGAACTGATCCCAGAGCAGATGCGTGCCAACGCCTGCCAGTCCTAAGAGGATTACGGCCATCCACCCAGTTGGAGAGGCTGGAAGCTTGCCATCCCGCTGCCAGCGGTACGGGAACCATGAAGGTAAATAGTCGTGCAGAACGAGACGTATGACCTTCTCAAACACAACGTACAGCAGCAATATCAAGGGGAGATTGAATAAAAGAATACCCGGACCCTCATGTCCCCACACGCCGGCCGCCCGAAAGCGGATGAAATATTCAAAATCCGGCGCCATGCACCCGATAATGAGTGCGGACACCGGTAACGACTTCTTCTTCCACCACGGCATCGTGATGACGGGATGCGCGAATGTAAAAGGCATAATTACTCCTAACTGCTGATTTTATGTATAAACGATTTTTTACTATTCTAGCATCAACACGCATCTACGGGATACGATATTTTCGTCAATCGAAAAAGGACAGACTTCCGCCTGCCCTCTCAAAACCATGATTTACAGCAGTTCACGTGCGAGCAGGCGATACACCTCCAGCCGCTTTTCCTGCGAATGCGGAATGCTGCATATCATCGCTTCCTGGAATCCGTAGTGCGCTTGCTCTTCCTGTAAGCGGGCCGCGATGTCTTTTACCGCTCCCACCAGATGAATTTTGCGCCCTTCCTGGATCGCCATCCGGTCAATTTCCGTTAAAGATACATTCTGAGCCTCTTCGGGTGTCATCAGCTGCGTAATCCGGCCCTTGCTCATCATCAGCCGGAAAATATCCTGCGGCAGCGCTTCATACTCCGCTTCTTCCTTTGTTTCAGCTGTTGTCACCATATAGGATACGTTAATTTCAGGCTCCTCCATGAACGGGGATGGTTGGAAGTTATCTCGGTAATGGTCCAATATGTCTATGCTCATCGCTCCGTTGAAGAATTGTGCGAAGGAGTAACCGACCCCCATCTGTGCCGCTTGCAGCGCACTGTTGCCGCTGGAGCCGAGCAGCCACACTTCGGGCAGGGCGACTCCCGTAGGCGCGGCGGCATTCGTGGCATACAGTTCATCTTCCGGCACCTGGTCGCGAAGAAGCTGCATGGTGACGGAGAGCTTGTCATACATGTTATGAAGCATCAGCTGCCGCCCTTCGGACAGAGCGTACATGGCACTCGTATCGCCGCCTGGCGCTCGCCCTACGCCGAAATCAATCCTTCCGGGCGTAAATGCGCTTAACGTCTTAAATACTTCCGCGAGCTTCAGCGGCGAATAATGCATCATCATGACGCCGCCGGTGCCGATGCGTATCCGCTCGGTTTTTGCCGCAAGCCGGGCGGCCGTCACTTCTGGTGCGGAGCTGGCAAACGTATGTCCTCCATGATGCTCGGCCATCCACATTCTGCTGTATCCCAATCCATCGGCCAGAACAGCCAGCTCTTCGGCTTTCATCAATGCACTTTCCGCCGTGTTGCCGCTGGTGACGGGAGCTTGATCCAGTACGCTTAATCTCATATGATATCTTCCCTTCTTCGATTCGATTAGATGACCATTTTGCTGCCGATCCATTCCTCCAAGGCGCTAACCTTGTCCTTAAATCGTTCTCCGCGCATTTCCTCCGACAACGAAGCAATAGTCTCTCGCTTTAATACAGCTTTCCAGGAAGACTCGGCTTCTTCCATCAAATCGGATAGCAGGCAGCAGCTCTCTTCTTTTTGCAAGTCGAGCATGTCCACGAGAATTCCGTGGGACGAGTATAGGGACTGCTGTCCTTCCACCGCGAGGTAAACGTCGTATACTCGTATATCCTCAGGTTTCTTCTTTAATCTGAAACCGCCCTTGATGCCGGGAACGGACGTGATCAGATCAGCGGTTACCAGCTTTCTCAACAATTTCTGAAAATAGGTCACGGAAGTTCCCAGCTGCTGGCTTATCGCTTCCCCGGGCAACACCGCTCTGTCTGGCAGCATGTTGAGCAGAACCAGGGCATATACGGACTGTTCCACGCCGGTTTTCATATGCATAAACAGCACCTCGTTTTACGATATGGATTTGGTTTAAAATGCTATTCATTTTTAAAGCGGATAATCAATATCCACGTTATATCATATATCAGCCGGGTTCAAATGTAAAACCTAACGTTTGCGTTCATCTCATATAAAATGCCGAACGGGATCGTGCTGATGGCATAACCTAGTTCAGCCACGTTTGGATATGACCGAATCATGACTAAAGCATGACAGGTGTATGGCTTTTATATGACAGAAGTAACTGTTTCGAAAGACCGCCAAACCCTATACTCATAGAAACACATGACAAAAAAACACCGCTTTCATTGAAAGCGGTGTTCTTGCCTTAATCAATCCGGATCCCTAAGTACCTGCTTGAGCAGCGGGATAGCCTTGGTCCGGTCATTCATGCCGATTTTCTCATAGATGACGCTGATGTAGTTGCGAACCGTACCTTCCGTGATATATAACATATCGGCGATTTCGCGGTTGTTCTTATATTCCGTCATCAGCTTTGCAATTTGCAATTCCCTGGGGGTCAGATTATAGTTCTGCACTGGAATCTGTGGAACTCCGGTCGTTCTTAACCGGGCAGCCAACTTTGCAGCCACCTTCGAAGGGAGCATCAGCTCGCCACGAATCGCCTCGCGGATCGAGGCGATGATTTTATGGGACGTAAAGTCCTTAAGCAAATATCCGGATGCTCCTTTAGCGAGTGCCTCTATAATGAAATCCTCTTCGGTGAACGTCGTGAGGATCAGCACGATCGTGTCCGGATTGGACTGCTTAATCTGGTGCGTTGCCGCAATTCCGTTCATAACCGGCATTTCGATGTCCATTAACACAAGCTGAGGACGCAATTGCTCCACCAGCTCGCAAGCGGTCTGCCCATTGTCCGTCGTAGCAACGACCTCCATTTCGGGCTCCATATTGATAATGGTCTCTAGGCCTTCACGGACAATGGTCTGATCCTCTGCAATGAGTATGCTTATGCTTGACATTTCTGATCACTCCTTAAGCGCGGAGCGGGGCATGGTGAGTAATAACACACAGCCTGCTCCATCCTTCGTGCTGACCTGGAAGGTGCCGCCCCTTCGCCGGGTCGTTTGCCGCATCATGGTCAATCCGAATCCAAGCCGTTCGGACGTAAAGGGCAGCCCGTTATTTTCGAGCGTAAACCGGATAGCGTCTTCTGTCTCGATCAACTCAAACCGGAAGAACGTGCATTGACCGTGACGAATACCGTTCGTGATCCCCTCCTGCAAGGCATGGCGGATCAACTTCTCGGCCTCCGGCTCAAGACTGCCGTCGGAGACATCAATTCTATGCTCTATGTTGACTTCAGCATATTGCTGGGAGTCGTTAATGATTTGCAGCAAGGAGTCC
Source organism: Paenibacillus sp. HGF5 (assembly GCF_000204455.1). NCBI lineage: Bacteria > Bacillati > Bacillota > Bacilli > Caryophanales > Paenibacillaceae > Paenibacillus > Paenibacillus sp. HGF5. The sequence continues at coordinate 44,600 of NZ_AEXS01000099.1, forward strand.
CGGAACGTTGCAGAACCAGCCGCTTCCTCGGCAAGCATATGCACGGATTTCCGCATTTCATGAAGCCCTTTGCGGAGCAGATCGGACGCGTGCTTCAATTTCTCCGTCGATTCCGGTGCGTTTTGGAAAGACATTTTCAGACCGAGCTCTAACTGAACGACGCTGGCTGTTAGAATATGTCCTACGTGATCGTGAATATCGCCGGCAATTCGGTTCCGCTCGGCGAGCACGGATATCTCCGACAATGCTCTGGCCCGTTCTTCCAAAGAATGCTCAAGTTCAATGGTCCTCGCCTCCACTTCGCGTTCCAGCGTTGCATTCCAGCGTGCCAGCTGGAGATGCAGTTCAAGGCGTGCCAACAGCTCCTGCTTGTCGACAGGTTTCGCAAGATAGTCATTACCGCCGTGTTCGAAACCGGCAATCAGATCCGTCATTTGACTTTTTGCGCTGAGGAAGATGACTGGCAATTCCCCTGAATTGTAATGCCTGCGTATTTCTTCTCCTAACTGAAGTCCGGATACGTACGGCATCATGACATCCAGAAGCGCGATGTCCGGTTTGTATCCATTCTGGATCCATTCCAGGGCTTCTTGCCCGCTGCATGTCGACCTGAGTGAATACTTTCCTGCCAGGAACTGCAAGAGTACCTGGACGTTAATCGGATCGTCATCCACGATGAGCACAGAAGGCAGTTGTTTATTGGAGTGGGCTGCCTCCCGCTCAGGCTCAACAATCTCCCAATGTGAGAATGACTCTGTCGGAATGTAATCTGCGACAGGCAGAGGAGGGCTCTTCGGCTTTCCTTCGCCAGCCATAGGAAGCGTAAAGCTGAACGTCGAGCCTTCGCCAAGACCGGAGGTTACTCCAATCCTTCCGTCATGCAGTTCGACTAGCTTCTTAGTAATCGATAGCCCAATCCCCGTACCGCCTTGTTGAGATCGATCCAGAGGATTAATCTGCTCGAATGATTCAAAAATACGGTCCAGATCAGCTTCTGCGATGCCGATTCCGCTATCGGTTATCTGAATCGAAAGTTGTCCTTGCAGCCTCTTTGCCGTGACGGTAACCGCCCCGGTTTCCGTGTAAGCGATCGCATTGCCAATTAAATTATGCAATATTTGCTGCAATCGATTCTCGTCTGCCATCACGTACATATCGTCCGGCAATTGATGGGATAGCCGGAGCCCTTTCTTCTCGGCCAATGGGTTGAGCACTTGAAGGGTCAGCTCGACGGCCAGACGCAAGTTAACCGTCACGAGGACCAAACCGATCTCCTGGTGCTTGAGCTTTGAGAAATCCAATATATCGTTTACCAAATGGGCAAGCCGCTGGCCGCTGACCTTCATGAGCCGCAAAAGATCGATGACAGGCGATGGCAGTTTGCCGGAGCTTCCGTCGATCAAGGCATCGGCCAGACCGATAATGCCATGCAGCGGAGTACGCAGCTCATGCGAGGTTTTCGCCAAAAATTCATCCTTCAGTTTGTCTAATGTCAACAAACGCTCCGATAATCGCTCCACTTGGAAAAATGCCCGGGAGGATTTCATGGACAGCAATAATGCCTGCAAAAATACAAATCCGAGCACACCGAACTGCAGCAACGCTGGCGTAGTAAAGACTCCTTTACGGTTTAAGGTATCATTGACCGCTGTCAGGAAAATCAGGCTGAATCCGAGGATGAGGAGGACAGCCCCTTCTTGTCTTTGCCTTGCTAACCGAATGGATGCATAGACGGCATAGAGAACAAGCCCGATGGAATAGATCTGAAATGGGATCAGTGAATAATCATACACCCGGATATCTGTTGTAAGCACCAGTAAGGTCAAAGATATCGTGAAAAACTGCGTCAAACGCCATACCTTGCGGGATAGAAATTGGGGAAACAAGTGATATATATATGAGATCAAAAATAATTCGCCGACGTAAATCGTTAAATACGATACTTTTGCAAACCAAACCCATGAGAACGCTGGGAATATTTCCAGTATAAATCTTGAACCCACCAGCATCGTTCGAACGGCAATGCACATACAGAACAATCCGAAATACAGCGGAGTTACGTCGTTGCGCCTGAGCACGTACAAGATAATATGATACACACCGATCACCAGCAGTGAACCGATCACAAGACTGTCTCTTACAAGCTCTACCGACTTCTCCTGCTGCAGCTGCTTGGCATCTCCAAGCTCAATAGCGTTATTAATCCCGCCTTTGGGATACGTATAATTGGCGACCTGAACCAGAAGCGTCAATCGTCCGTCCGAGTCCGGCTTAACGGGTACGACTACAGACGGACCATATTTCGGAATGGATGCCTCGTGCGTAGTTTCAGGTTTACCGGCCGATGCCGCCAGGGTATCGTTGACCCATAGGGCGTATGACGAATAGATGTTTCGCAGTTTGAGTGCAATCGGCTCTTCAGAATCAAGCCCGCTAATCGTCAAACGATACGTTGCATATCCGTCGGCTGGAAGCTTTCTGCCGTTCAATGTATAATTCGTCCAATACTCGGGCATATCGACGTATGCGCTTACGGCAGGAGAAGCCCCCTGTTTCAGATCGTCCGGATCCAGCAGTTGGTTCCAATAAAATGCCCACTTTCCGTTCAGCGAAATGGATCCGTCTGTGCCGAAATCCCACCCTTCAAGCTGAAGCTCACCGTTCTGCACGCTCACGGACGACTTCGCAATAGCAATCTCCGAATGGCCTGCTAAAGATAGGATTAGGTAAAAAAAACAGGGCAGCCGCGTGTTTACGCCATCTCATGCGAGAATGGACGCAACATCGATATAAATTTCATCGCCTAACCGGGCATTCCCCAGCAAGCGAAGATGTCGCTTGGATGTAAAATCTTTGGGTTCGTAACTGTTGGGTGCTTTAGCGGGGGACAACAGCTTTAGTTGGATATAGGTTTCCGCTACAAGCTTGCTGCAGAAGAAGTCGCGGAACGAAGTAGTGATGCCGAACTTGCCTTCGATGATCTCCCAATACATCTGTTTTTTATCCGGAAACACGGCATCATGCACCTGCTCGATAAAATGATCCAGCAGCTCGTACATTTCGGGTGTTCGATCTGCATGCAGATGACGGATCGCAAACATCGTATCGTAATGGTTGCTGACATCGGTTGACAATCGATCGCGTAACTTCACGAGCTGAGGACCTGATTTCTTGATATGTAACCACGTATCCTCCAGATTATCGAGCGACGTGGATTCCCATAACAGCACTTCATCGTTCGGAGCGCGTACGACCATTGCAACATGTGACCACGGACAATGTTCCAGTGCTTCAATTCGAAGACTTCCCTTGGCTACCCCATGAGCGAGCAGAATATCTCCGGTCTGCAGCTTAGGTTCAATCTCGTTATAAGGAACGGTAGTTTGGTTCATATTATCCCCCTTGGCTGGTGAAATTCACCATGAATTTAGTCCTTCAGTTTAATACTAAACGCAACCCATAAATTGTCAATCACTGAAATTGGGCTCTGACACCAGCTTTGTCCCTTCCCGAATCCATTTTTAGTAGATATAGGTGATTATCGGTTCGTACAGAGCTGCTTTCGGTTGTCGGTTTGCGCAAACAGGCCTGCCCGGATTTGCTCCACGGCAGGCCTGTATATTTTATTTGTTTTCGTTTATATATTCTAGCGGTTCTCCTGTCACGCTTCCTCCCATAACCGCTTCAGATTGTCCAAACCCAATCGGGTTCCTTCCCTGCACTCCTCCATGCCCTCGAATTCCAGCGTAATATCCCCGTCATAACCGGATTCTTTAATGAGTCGAAGGATTCGCCGCACATCCAGATCCCCCTGCCCGAAGATGGAGCCTCGTAGGTAATTGCCATGGGAGGTTCTGAACCACTTCCCCCCGCCCGGATCCTGATCAAACGGACGATAATAGAAGTCTTTCACGTGGACGAGCGAGGCCAGCGGCAAGTTGCGTTTCACGCCGACGAGCGGCTGCTCGTCAACGCATAGAAAATTGCCGATATCCAAGGTCGTCTTGAAGTTCGGACGATCGACTGCCTGCAGCACGCGCTGTACCCGGTCGCTTGCCTGCACGCTCACGCCATGGTTCTCGATTGTGGTCGTG